>JAUHZM010000124.1 GCA_030426005.1 Gammaproteobacteria bacterium | reverse complement strand
GTCAAGACCGCGCAACTCCGCGTCAAATTCATGCCCTTGTTAAAAAAGCGCGTTGAGGTCGACACCATCGTACTGGAGTCGCCCAATATTCGGCTGGTGACGCTGGCAAATGGCACTGACAGTTTCGCCGGATTAATGGGGAAAACCGGCACTGAAACGAACGAAGCCGACCCCGCTGCGGCTGTCGCACTGGTGGTGCAAGGTGTGCGTATTACCGATGGTTCGATTCGTCTGGAAGATCGAGGCGCTGGCACGACCACCGAGATTACCCAGCTGAATCTCGCCACTGGCAATCTGTTGGGTGACAGTCTGGCTGACCTCAACTTGAGTGGCCAGCTGAGTCAGTCAGGTGATCCGGTCGCAGCCCAGTTTGATGTTGGTGCGCGCGCCAAAATCGACACCGATACCTTGGCGGCGGAAATCGAGCGCTTGAGTGGAAAGCTTGTTAAAGGCGAGCAAGTCATCAATTTTGAGTCTGATGCCATCGCGGTATCGCCGGAGCAGAACATCACGGTGATCGGTTTAAGCCTGAATTTGACCGGCGCACAAACACTTGATTTTTCGATTCCAGACGCTAACGTCATTTTGTCAGAGCAGCGTCTGGAAGCGCCTAAAGTGCTCGCGAGCATAAAAAACTTGAGCGCCGAAGTCAGTCGTCTGCGGGTCACCAAATTAATCGATGCGCCATCCGTTTCGGGGGTACTCAGTGTGCCGTCCTTTGATGCGACCGCGTTGCTGAAGAGCTTTGAGATCGATTATCAGCCCGAGAATGCCAGTGCATTAAAGAACGTGAGCTTGTCCTCAGAGTTCACAGCGAGTGCGGATTCTGCCGCACTTAAACAGCTGCAATTCAAGTTGGATCAAAGCACGCTGACCGGCTCAGCATCAATCGCCAATTTTACCTCACCAGCTATCAAATTCGACTTGTCTCTAGATCAACTGAATGTCGACCAGTATTTGCCGCCAAGCACAGAAAGCAGCGAGCAAGTGAGTGGCGGAGAAGCACTCGCTGTGCCGATGGCTATGTTCGAAGCGGTCAACGCCAATGGGCGTTTCAAGGCGAATCGACTGACCGTCGGTGGCGTACAATTGGAACAAATTGATGTGCGTGTGGCGTCAACTGATGGGCAGGTAGAAATCGTGCCAACTGCTGCGTTGTATGAAGGTAAGTTGGCCGGCAATATTCGGTATACGCAGCAAGCTGATCAAGCGCGTTTGGCGGTGAAGCAGAAAATGGATCTGGTGCAACTCGGCAAGCTACTGATGGACGCCGAAGTGACCGAGCAGCTTCGAGGTCTGGGCGATCTGGATGTGGATATCACGGTGACCGAGCAAAATGGTGTACAGCACAATCAGGGTGTCATCAAGATTCTGGCCGAGCAGGGCGAACTGGTCGGAGTCGACATGCTGCGCATCTTGAATCAGGCTAACAGCGTGGCCACCATGTTACGCCAGGGCGATCAAAATCAGGCTGAAACAACGGCAGAGACCGAGGTGCAGGCGGGGGCAAAAGACGTGACCAAATTCGGTCGCTTATCCGGCACCTTTAACTTGGACGACTTTCTGCTGACCAATAATGATCTTCAATTAACCGCACCCGGTTTCGAACTCAAGGGTGGCGGCGCGGTTGATCTGGCAGCACAGACTCTCGATTTTACGGTGCGTGTGGCGGTTCATGAGGGCGTGCAGGGTGAATTAGGTCGACAGCTGGCCAAGTTGCAAGGCTATACGATACCCGTTCGTTGTAAGGGCGCGTTAGCGGCACCGAGCTGTTTGCCCGATGTTAGCGGTTTGTTTTCTAGCTATGCGAAATCCAAGTTAGACGAGAAAAAAGGTGAGTACCTCAAAGAGAAGTACGGCATCGAGGGCGGCGAGAAATTGTCAACTCAGGAAGCGATCATGCAGGCGCTCTTGAACAAACAGAAGAAAAAGAATCAGGCTGCCAATCCGTCGGAGCCAACAACTCCGTCTGAATCGAAGGCGCCAGCTGAGTCTGCTGAATCTGGTGCACCGCAAGAGAATGTTGAGCGGCCCATCGGAGAGCGTAGCGCGGAACCAGAAACTGCTGCACCAGCGGAACAAGCTGCACCAAATGAACCCGCGCTAACGCCGAAACAGCAGCGACGCGAAGAGCGTAAGAAACTGCTCGAAAGTTTGTTGAATCCAGATGCCGGTAAGGACTAATTACCACTTCGAATAACTGAGCGGCCTGCGGGCCGCCGGTTTTAGCGGATTTCAGGTTCTAAACCGTCTTGGTGGCGTGTAGAATCAACGTCCCCTTATATATAAGCGCCTGACTTCAGCGATTATGTCCGACAGTAAATCCGAAAATAAAAAACTAAATAAGTACAGCTCAACCATCACGCAACCTAAGTCCCAAGGTGCCGGCCAGGCCATGTTGTATGGCACCGGCTTAACGCGGGACGATATGAACAAAGCACAGGTCGGTATCGCCAGCGTCTGGTGGGAAGGCAACACCTGTAATATGCATCTAAATGACCTTGCCGCACACGTTAAAACCGGTGTGCAGGACGCAGGCATGGTCGGCATGCGATTCAACACCATCGGTGTGAGTGATGGCACCACCAATGGCACGGCGGGCATGGCGTACTCCTTGCAGTCGCGCGACATTATTGCAGACTCCATTGAAACCGTGGTGGCCGCGCAATTTTATGATGGTCTAATTGCGATTCCGGGCTGTGACAAGAATATGCCGGGTTGCATGATGGCCATGGCACGCCTGAATCGACCAGCCATTATGGTCTACGGAGGATCGATTAAGCCGGGTCTGCATAACGGTAAGAAGCTCGACATTATATCAGCGTTCCAAGCTTACGGTGAGTTCCTGGTGGAAACCATCACCGATGACGAGCGTCAGCAAATTGTTGAAAAATCTTGTCCAGGTGCCGGTGCTTGTGGTGGTATGTATACCGCTAACACCATGGCCAGTGCGATTGAAGCCTTAGGCATGAGCTTACCATACAGTGCATCGACGCCTGCGGTTGATCAAGAGAAGGTCAACGAGTGCGTACGTGCTGGCGAAGCGCTGAAGCACCTATTAGAAATCGACCTCAAACCACGCGACATCATGACGCGTGAATCGTTTGAAAATGCCATGGTGGTGATCACCGCGCTGGGCGGATCAACCAACGCCGTCTTGCACCTGATTGCGATGGCACGTTCATTGGATATTGATCTCACGGTCGACGACTTCCAGTCTGTTAGTGATCGCGTGCCGTTCTTGGCCGATCTCAAGCCAAGCGGGCAGTATGTGATGCAGGACTTGCATAATATCGGCGGCACGCCAGCGGTGATGAAGTTCTTACTGGACGCGGGTTTGTTGAATGGCGACTGCATGACGGTCACCGGTAAAACGCTGGCTGAGAATCTTGCGGACTTACCGGGCCTGGCAGAAGGTCAAGAAATTATCCGTCCACTGTCCAAACCGATTAAACGCACAGGCCACATTCAAATCCTCAAAGGTAATCTGGCGCCTGAAGGCTCAGTCGCCAAAGTGACCGGCAAGGAAGGCGAGAAATTCGTTGGCCCAGCCAAGGTATTTGATGGCGAAGAAGACATGATCAATCAGCTCGAGCAAGGCAAGATTGAGAAAGGCGATGTCATCATCATCCGCTATGAAGGCCCGAAAGGCGGCCCCGGTATGCCCGAAATGCTCAAGCCAACCTCGGCGATTATGGGCGCTGGCTTAGGCGAGCACGTTGCGATGATTACTGATGGCCGGTTCTCGGGTGGATCACACGGTTTTATCGTCGGCCACGTGGTGCCAGAAGCACAAGAAGGTGGGGCCATCGCGCTGGTGAAAAACGGTGACATCGTGACTCTGGATGCAGTGAACAACCGCATCGAAGTGGATCTCACCGACGACGAGCTTGCTGAGCGTCGCGCAGCCTGGGTGGCACCGCCACTCAAAGCCACACGCGGTACTTTGTTTAAATACATTCGTTACGTACAAAACGCGTCCAAAGGTTGTGTTACTGACGAGTAACTGTCGTTTCCGTTCGTCCGAGGCAGCGGTCTTATGAGTCAGCAAATAATGTCTGGCTCACATGATTTTACGCAGCCGCTGGCAGACCGACTACGGCCGACCCGTCTTGAGTACGTGGTTGGCCAACGTCAGTTGTTGGCGCCCAATAAACCACTGCGCACCGCAATCGAGAATGGCAAACTGCATTCGATGGTGTTCTGGGGCCCGCCTGGCACCGGCAAAACCACGCTCGCCAAATTGTTAGCACACGAGAGTGACGCCGCATTTGTATCACTCTCGGCGGTCTTATCGGGTGTTAAGGATATTCGCGAAGCAGTGCAGACTGCGCGTGATCGTCAGCGTGCAGGCATGGGCAATACCGTGTTGTTCGTGGATGAGGTCCATCGCTTCAATAAGGCACAGCAGGATGCTTTCTTACCGCACATTGAAGACGGCACCATTTTGTTTGTTGGTGCCACCACTGAGAACCCTTCGTTTGAATTAAACAACGCACTGCTGTCACGCGTCCGAGTGTACGTATTGCAATCCTTAACCGCCGACGATCTGGTGCAGTTGATTGACCGTGCCTTGACGGACGAGGAAGTTGGTTTGGGTTCCTTGTCGCTAAGCATGGCGGACGACGTTAAACACCAGCTGGCCGAATTGGTGGATGGTGATGCACGTCGGGCTCTAACCATGTTAGAAATCGCTGCGGACCTGGCAGAAGATGGGGTGATCACCAATGCGTTGATTGCGGATATTCTGGCCGGAGGAACTACGCGCCGATTCGATAAAGGTGGCGAAGCCTTTTATGATCAAATTTCAGCCTTGCACAAATCAGTACGCGGTTCCGATCCGGACGCGGCACTGTATTGGTTGTGTCGCATGATCGATGGCGGTTGCGATCCGCGTTACATTGCGCGCCGCGTGGTGCGTATGGCGTCAGAAGATATCGGTAACGCCGATCCGCGAGCATTGCGGTTGGCCCTGGATGCTTGGGAGTGTCAGGAACGACTCGGTAGTCCGGAAGGTGAGCTAAGCCTTGCCCAAGCGGTGGTGTATCTGGCGGTGGCAGCGAAAAGCAATGCAGTGTACACCGCTTACAAAGCGGCCATGGCGACGGTGCGTGAAACAGGTTCACTGGAAGTGCCGATGCATATCCGCAATGCGCCGACCAAATTGATGAAGGAACTCGATTATGGAAAAGGCTATCGCTACGCGCATGATGAAGAGGGTGGGTACGCGGCCGGTGAAACCTATCTGCCTGAGTCCTTGATTGGCACCGAGTTCTATCACCCAGTGGATCGCGGTTTAGAGATCAAGATCCAGGAAAAACTCGCCTACTTACGCTCGCTCAACAAATAACTCGGTTCAGGCTTGTTGGCAGTCGCGGCACAAGCCGTGCACCTCAATAACCGGTTGTTGCGCTTTGAATCCAAGATCATTCGCACCAGCATTCAGGGCGTCAGATACGGCTGCATTATTTAACTCGGCGGTGTGGCCACACTCAGTGCAAATATAAAACTGACACTGATGATTCGCGTTCGGGGCTGGGCAGCCAATGTAGGCGTTGAGCGATTCAATACGGTGAATCAGTTTGGCGTCCACCAAAAATTCCAAGGCACGATACGCTGTTGGTGGCGCGGGCTTATGCCCTTGTGCTTGGAGTTGCTGCAACACGTCATACGCGCCAATCGGATTGTGCTGCGCCCAGATGATTTCCAATACTTGTTGCCGGAGCTTGGTTAGGCGCAACCCTTTGCGCTCGCACTCTTTTAACGCGGTTTCCAGTGCCTGCGACTCACAGTGGCTGTGATCGTGGTCGCCGAGAAACGGTGAGATAACCTGTTTTGAATTAGTAGCCATGTTAGTTTGCTCCTGCGCTCTGGCGCTTGCGCAGTTCGCTGGTTTTTACCCAGGCCACAAACCGGGCTGGCGACATGATTCGATACCAGTCACCACGCTGCCCCAATATTTTCACGGATTCGTTTTTATCCAGCTGGCCGACGACCGTTCCGTTAATAATGATCGGCACTGAGCGGGCATTGACCGATGAGCCGGTAATCGTACCTGTGTTGCCGTCGGCACGCACAAAGTCACCGCTGACCCAGACAGGAAAACCGTTACGGCTGCGAACAGAGGTCCATTCCGCGCCACGCTGCACTATCTGTAGGGCGTCACGCTGTTTTACCACGCCGATCAACACACTGCGAATTGCCGGATTGGTGTAGACCGCAATTTCATTGCCGGTACTCTGCGGTGTAGCCTCGGTCGCTTCATTACCAGAAGGTTCTGATGCCGGGTCTGATTTTGGCGGGGTTGTCTCAACGATGGTGGGCTGCGCCGCTTCGGCCTGAGCTCGAGTTTTAGGCTCAGGCTTTGGTTCAGGCTTAACCGTAACGGGTGTTTCGCTTGCTTGCTCGGTGAGAACGCGTGACCCAGGCCGTGTTGTGACGGCCGGTTTTACGTCCGGCGTGCGCGACAGGGGTTCTTCCTCGACACGCTCGGCGGTCTGTTTGGCGACAGGTTCGGGTTCATCTTCAAGTGGCTGTACCACTGACTCAAATTCATCTGAGCGCGATGGAATCACCGGGTAGGCACGTTCCTCTGCAACAACCGATTCGGGTTCGGATTTTGCAACGGGTTGCGGTAGGTCAGCTTGCTTGGTGTATTGCCCAGGTTCGGCCCAACCGAGTTGTTCAAGGATCTCGATTGATTTCGGTTCGTGATTGCGGGCTGCCCGTTCAAACCAGCGCCGTGATTCATCCAGATCTTTGTTCAAACCAATGCCCAGATAATACGCGCGGCCAAGATTGAATTGCGATAAAGCATGATCTTGCGCTGCTGATTTGTGCCACCACTGCATGGCCGTGGTCTCGCTCTTCTGCACGCCAACGCCAGTGAGATATTGGTGGCCGAGATTGTATTGTGCGAGCACATGACCCTGCCGGGCGGCTTGCTTGTACCAGTACACAGCTTGACCAAAATCCGGTTCACTGAACTGGGCGTTGGTGTACAACACGCCGACTTTAAATTGTGCTTCCGGGTCACCTTCGTAGGCTTTGACGGTCCATTTTTGCAGTTCCTTTTGGTGCTCTGCTTGCAGGGCACCTAAGCTGCTTTGAATTTGTTGCTGATTTTGTGCTTGCGTGCTGCTGGTCGGTAATACGAGACTCATGAGCACACTTAGCAACAGCACGCGCACAGACCGGACTCGCCAAACAGGCGATGGTGCGGATCGGTCAGCGGATAAGAAACGGTTAGGGTGGATCATTAGGGCATGTTCGGTAAGTTGCCCAGAGTTTAGCATTTTTCAAGTAGGAATGAAGTTATCAATACAGGCTGTAATGGAGATTACTCAGCGCGTAAATTTGCCCTGTTTTGGTGCTCTCTACTGGACATGAAATCAAGCTTCTAGACACCATGAAAATCAGTCATGACGATTTACCCTGAAATCCAAAGAAAGCACTTGCGATTTTAATCGTCACCCATTATCTTTGGGTCTGCTTTGGTCGTAACCACAATATATAGTGTTTTTAGGGTTCGGTCTCAGAACTAAACTGAGCCACTGAAAGCGCAGCTAAGGCATTGAAATCGCTTGAAACTACGTCATAGAACGCTTCCACACGTTCCTCAAAAGCGCGATTTTGCCGGATGTTCCGCCACCACCAGACACTACATATAGACCAAGCTGGCGAGTTGTCGCACTGAGCTAAGATTTACTTTGATTGTGAATCTAACCAGAGTGGCAAAAGTAGGTAATGAATACGCATGCGTTTACTAACCGAACACATGAAGAGCATGTCGTGTTACCGCGCTTTTTTGGCGCATCGTTTTGTTTGTTGTCGGTAGCGTAGCATTCAAAACATCAGGGTTGTTCGCCAGCCATGTCAGTTACACCAATCGAGGAGGAGCACTGGTCACGACTATCTTAGTCGTGCTCATCTTATGTGCTGCACTCGTTCAGCAACAACGCCGATACCTAACCATAAAACACTGGTCATCCGGTGATGCGCGAAACGCAGGTAGTGCCGCTTAGTCCAGTCACTGGCCCAACCCAGTTTGGCAAGCAGTCGCAGCATTGGAATGATGAGTAGAAAAAATCGAGGACCACACTAATGGGTAAACCCGTAGAAGACCTGCAAGCAGGGAGCAAGCACGTTACCGCTGTCGCCGCCGCCAAGGGGGGCGAGAAGAAGCTCAAACAAATGCCGCTGCAATCCACCTCAGACGACATTTGGGACAAAAAATACCGACTCAAAGACAAAGCTGGTAATCCAGTTGATGAAACCACACACGATACGTTTGAGCGTATCGCCAGTGCGTTGTCGGGTGTCGAAGCCACCGATGCATTGCGTGAACATTGGTATGAACGATTCGTCTGGGCCCTGCGCCGCGGCGCCATCCCCGCTGGTCGTATCACCTCCAACGCCGGCGCGCTGGCGCACAAGCCCGCCACCTCGACCATCAACTGCACGGTCTCGGGCACCATCGGCGACTCGA
>JAUHZM010000123.1 GCA_030426005.1 Gammaproteobacteria bacterium | reverse complement strand
ACCACTTGGAGAAATGGCTTCTCCACTTCATTGATAAAAAAGGTGTGCAGATTGGTCGGAAGCTCGCCATTGAGATCATTAAAGTATTGTTCCATGGAGTGCTTTATACACACGGACAAGGGGTCGTTCTTGGTCATGATTGCATAAAAGAGTCGGTCAAGTGGTCAAGGGAGGAGTCAGGCAGCATGGTGAAGCTGCGAAAACGTTAGAAACTGCGCCAGCAGGTCATATTGCTGACTCACGTTGTCTGTGGTGGTAATGGCGCGTCGGGCTTGGTCGTCAATCGAGATGGGCCAATGCGCTAGATACCATTTGATGTGCTTGCGTGCCAGACGCACGCCCATCCCGGGGCCATAGAATTCATGCACGGCGGTGATGTGGTTCAAAATGGTGTTTACGCGCGCATCTAGATCGGGCGCGGCGGTGTGTTGGCCAGTGCTTAGAAAGTCGGCCACCTGGCCGTAAAGCCAAGGTTGGCCTTGCGCTGCACGTCCGATCATAACGGCGTCAGCCTGCGTATGCTTGAGTGCAGCACGGGCGGTTTCGGGGCTTGTGATGTCGCCGTTTAGCACCACTGGAATACCAAGTTGCTGCTTAACATCGGCGATGGTGTCGTATTCAGCGTGACCATCAAATTTACACTCTTTGGTGCGACCATGAATGGTGATGGCACGAATGCCGGCTTGTTCAGCAATCTTGGCAATGGTTACTGCATTACGTTGGTCAGGTGAGATGCCAGTGCGAATTTTGACGGTCACCGGTACGTCGACGGATTCGACAACGCGGGTCAGAATGTCGGACACCAACTGTTCATTTGCCAGCAACGCCGAACCAGCCGCCTTTTTGCAGACTTTCTTGGCGGGGCAGCCCATGTTGATGTCAATGATCTGTGCGCCATTGGCCACATTGTATTGAGCGGCGCTGGCGAGTTCCTCAGGTTCGGTGCCAACGATCTGCACCACCACAGGTTCGGGTTCGCCATCCAGATCGGCACGGAATTTAGTTTTGGTGGATTCACGCAGTCCAGACTGGCTGGTGATCATTTCCGACACCACCATCGCTGCGCCGTGATCGCGGCACACTTGTCGATACGGTTTGTCTGTCACGCCAGCCATGGGCGCGGCAATCACCGGATTGACAAGTTGGTAGGGTCCGATTTGCATCGTGTATTCCGTTATATAAGTAGGTCACAGCTAGCGCTGCTTGTGGTGTTTCGGCTAACAGCGTGATGGTTGCTGAGCTCCGAAAAAGGGAGTCAGATAATACCGATCAGCTTAAATCGGGTAAAGATTCAAGCTTGAAAAACTGCTACTTTTTTAAGCAATTTTGCGTTTGCGAACGCGCTACGATTAACGACGAATGAGTTTTAGCTCGTAACCAACCGCTTGCTTGGGAAAGGTCAGCATCTCAATCGTGACCTTTTTTAGTTCTTTAGCACCGATCATTGCATCGGTTTGATTGTTGTAGAGGTAATCGTGTGGTGACAATTGTCGACGTGAGACCAGTTTGCCGTCAGCGCTCATTAAGCTAAGTTCCAGCCACGGTAGAGGCTGGGCGATATCAGCATGGTTGATCAGGCTGACTCGCAGCAAGGTGGTGGAAGAGCGGGTCGGATGCGGTTCATTGCGCGCAGCAACGATCTCGAGTTTGGCAAGATTGCGTCGTACCGGTAACGCGATATCACGCTCGGCTAATCGCTCGGAGAGTGGCAAGGTGATTTGTTGAATCTGTCGGTCTAATTTACTACGTGGATCGATTGAAATGAGTTGTTTAAACCACAGCTGGTAAACCAACAGAGCAGCCAGGCCCAATGCTGCTACCAGCAAGCACAGAATGAACAAAAATCTGAGTAGGCGCGCGACTGGACTGCGCCGTTGGCGGGACTGCGGACGTGCGGCGGGTCTTGGTTGCGAACGAACAGGGGCGGTGAGTGGGACTTGCGGACGTTTGGGTTTGATCAGTTTATCCTTGATCAAGGAGTCCATCTCGTCTATCAGTTCACTGTCGTTCTTTTCAAGCTCGGTGGTTGTACTGGACTCTGGTTCGAGTTCGCTATCAATACTGATCGAGCTTTCTCTGTCGCCTGCGGGCAGCGCGATTTCGGTCTGCCCGTACTTCTCGGCGGCAGCTTGTCTACGTGATTTTGGCGCGGCCGGCTCAGGCGCAACGAGCTCTTCGACTTCCTCTTTATGCGCGTTGATGTCAGCCACGATCTGATCAACCAGCGATGGCTCCTCGATCTGGTCAGAATCTATGCGCTCCGAGTCGATCGTAATCGAATTGGGTTCGACTTCAACATCACCATCTGTCTCCTTGCTCTCCGTGTGCGGGTCGGCAAATTCGATTTCCATGGTTTGCGGCGCGGCAACGTCCTGAGAATCGCTGACATCTTCACTGATGGGCTCAATAAACGCATCGCGCGGATCAAATTTTGGGACTTCAATACTGGCGTCAATCAACCGCGCCTGAAACCGTTCGCGACAGGTTCCACAGCGCACCATGCCCTCAGACACACGAAATTGTTCGTCGCTGATAACATAAGTAGTAAAGCAGTGCGGACACTGTGTTTTGTTTAAACCCATCGAAAGACTTTTAAGCGTTTGGTGTCGCGATTATCAGAGCCCATTGATCTTGGTGCTCAACGTGATAACGCATTTTATCACCAAAGGTGGCAATCACACGATCAACCTGTGTGGTAAGAATGCCAGTCAACAACAGCGTACTGTCAGCAGCAAGATGCGTCATCAACGTGTCTTTTAACTCGATAATCACATCGGCCAGAATGTTGGCAATGACTAAAGGGTAACGATGGCGAGGTTCGACGGGCAATTGATCAGGTAAACAGGCGTGCAAGGCATGATCTACCTGATTTCGTGTTGCATTTTCGTCGCAGGCGGTGACTGCCAGCGGGTCAATGTCGACCGCGTCAGCGGATTGGGCGCCACTTAACAAAGCTGCGATAGCTAAAATACCGGTGCCACTGCCGTAATCGAGTACAGTCTGACCGCTTAGATCCTGTTGTGCCAGCCATCGCAAACAAAGGTGTGTGGTTGGATGCGTTCCCGTGCCAAATGCCAAACCGGGGTCTAAAATAATGTTACGTGCGTCCGGCTCAACCGGCTCACACCAGCTTGGGCAAATCCACAGGCGATCGCCTACCTCAATCGGTTTGAAAGAGTCCAGCCAAACTCGTTCCCAATCTTGATCTACCAGAGACTCCACTTGTACCGGTAGCTCGGTACCCGCTTCGTCCGTGAAATGTTGTTGCACGAAGTCGATCATGGGCTCGGGTGCGACCTCGGCATCAAACAGCGCCGTGACGCGTACTTTCTGCCAGGTTGGTTGACCTGGAAACGCCACTTCGTAGTACTCGTCTGCGCCGGCATTTTCAGTGGTGACGGCTTGCGCTAAGAAGGCTTCGAGTGTGGCCGACAAGCGATCCACCTGATTGGCATCGACCACAAATTTTACTTGAATCCAGCTCATCTCAGTTGTTGCTCGAAATACTGGGCGGCAGATGCGTGCTCAGCCAGCCAGCGATTTGTTGTTCATCCACCTTGCCGAGGACCTGTTCAATCACGCGACCCTGCTCATCCAATAACAATGAATAAGGCAGCAAGCCCTGCGGATTACCAGCGGTCTCCATCACCGTCATGCCGGTTTTCTCGGCATAGAATATTGGATAGGTAATGTCCATTGAGTCCAGCATCGGTTGCGCGGTCTCGGGGTTGTCGATCGCGACGCCGATGACCTGAAAACCATCCGTTTTGGCGGCGCGGTACATCATCTCAAACACAGGCATCTCTTCGCGGCACGGCGTGCACCAGGTGGCCCAGAAATTCACTAAAGTGACTTTTCCCAGGTGCGCATCAATACTGGCTGGGTTGCTTTGATAGTCGAGCTTCGCTTGCAGCAAGACTTGACTGTCAATGACGTCGGACACGCGCGATTTATTGATTGCGAAGCCAACCACGAAGGCTACCACCGCAATGAGCGCGAACAGGATTTTAGTGTGATTCGACATAATCTGATTTAGTCTACTTGGTTTACCAGCGTCAGAAAGGTTTGCTTATCGAGATAGCCATACTGCCGCAAGTTTTGTGCTTCCGTACCATCTGCACGAATGAACAGTGTTGCCGGTGGGCCGAAGACATCAAAAAATTGTTTGAGTTCTTCGCTGTCTTGATTGGTGTCGGTTACGTCGACCTCGATTAACTGCCAGTCGGCGAGCGCAGTGTGGACCTCGGGTTCACGAAAGGTTGATTTGGCCATGCGTTTGCAGTCCAAACACCAGTCTGCGTAGAAGTCCACTAAGGTTGGTTGCCCAGACTGTTTGGCTTGCGCTAACAGCGTTTTGGTCGCTGACAAGGTGGTTACGGTTTTAAATGGAACTTTGTCGTTGGCGGCTGTTCCGCTACCCAGCATGACTTCGGATAGCGGATTAAGCACGTCCTCACCACCGCGCGAGGCACCAATTAGCGACAGTCCGCCCCACAGCAAGATCGCGAGAGCCAGTGCCTTGAATGCGGAGGCAAACAAGGCGTGTTCAAGCTCTTTGCTAATTTGCCACAGGTAGAAACCGATCCACAGCAGCAGGGCGGCCCACAGCAAAAGCGCTGGGATAAACGCTAAGAAGCTGGCGATGTAAATAGCCACGCCAAGGACCATAAAGCCAAACAGAACTTGCACGTGTTTCATCCACGCACCGGCCTTAGGCAATATCCAGGCAGCGCCGAAGCCGACTAAGATCAACAATAACCCCATACCAAGTGCCAATGCACTCATGATGGCGGCACCCAGTACCGGATCGCCTTGCTTGATCGCTGCACCAATCGATAAAAACAGTACCGGTGATACACAGGCACCGACCACTAAACTTGAAATGACGCCCAGCAGAAAGGTGGTGATCGACACTGATCGCGTACTGACCTTGGTGCCACTAATGCGGGTTTGGATTGAACTCGGTAGTTCGAGTCTAAATGCGCCAAATAGCGCGGCCGCAAGCGCGAGCAACAAGGTGCAAATCACGGCAATCGCGACTGGGTTCTGGAAGTACGCTTGTAGTTGCGTGCCAGACAATCCAGCGACCCAACCCGCAATGGCATACACCACGATCGTGCCGGCGACATAGCAGCTGGCTAGCCAACCGGCGCGGAGCTTGCTGGGATTGTTTTGCCCCGCAATCACGCCGAGCAAAATTGGGATCATGGGGAGCACGCACGGCGTAAAACTCAGGCCAATGCCAGCAAAGAACGCGACCAGGACATACTGCCAAAAGCTGGTGTTAGATTCGTCTTGGTTTTCTGACGGGTCGAGTGCCGGGCGTGCTGCATCGTTGGATGCGGACGAATTGCTCGCCACTGAGTTATCGTTCGTCGTCATCGCGGGGTCGAACTCAACGGTGACAAAGCGGGAGATGGGAGGATAACAAACACCAATCGGCTTATTGCAACCTTGGCCTTTCAATTCGAGCTGAATGCTGTTGGTATCGGTCGGCAGACTGGTGACTGGCGCGATTAACTCAACGTTATAGAAATACACCACGACTTCGCCAAAAATCTCGTCATTCTCGATTTGGCCAGCCGGAAAATCTATCGGCCCAAAGCGCGCGTCAGGATTGCTGCTGACGGTGCTGAATTGGTCACGATACATGTAGTAATCTGGTGCGATCGTCCAAAATACTTTGAGTTCTTGATCAACAATCTGAGCGGTAACGGTGAACGCTTCTTCGTCAGGCAAGAGGTCGGGCTTTTTCTTATTCCAGAACTGCGCATGCGCGTTTGCCGTCACCAGTAGCAGCAGAGTGAGCAGGCGAATTGAATGTAGCAAAAATCGTTGCATGTGATTTAGCGGTAAGCGATTTGGTTTCCAATGCTCAGTAAGACCGGGTCAATTTGCCGATACTGACCCCGACGTGGCTGAAGCCGGTATTGTGCCATCAAACGCATGGTGAACCTATGATAATCGGGTGCTCTTGAGTGTATCGTAATGGACATTTCATGGGGCCGGGGTCGCACTTGCCTTGAAATATACCAAATCAAACCGATTAATTACGCTCAGACGGGTTTGCTATGATGCAATCCGAAATTCACGAATCTGCCAAGAACATGCCTTCAATTCCTCAGATACTTCAAAGTATGACTAACCGACTGGTGATAATCACCGTGTTGGTGTATTTCGTGCAGTCTACCGTCTTCGCTGGTCGCTTTACCGGTGGTGAGTTGTTTGGTTGGCAGTCGCCGTATTTTGAACCCTGGCAGTTTTTGACGCATGTGTTTCTGCATGGCAGCGTGACCCATCTGTTGTTCAATATGATTGCCTTATGGTCGTTCGGGCGCGTGCTTGAGCGGGTTTGGGGCAATCGGCGATTTTTGCTGTTTTATCTGGTTTGCGGCTTCGGTGCGGCGGTGATATCGATGCTGGTCGACAATCTGATTTTAAACACACAGTTTACTGGCTATATGGTCGGCGCTTCCGGTGCCATTTACGGAATTCTGGTAGCCTTTGCTTTGCTGTTTCCAAACTTCAAAATCATGTTGATCTTCTTACCAGTACCGATAGCCGCCAAGTATTTTGTGCCGGTGTTATTGCTAATCGACCTGACCGCTGGATTTACCGGCGTGTCGATTTTCGGTCAAAATATTGCGCACTTCGCACATGTTGGTGGCGCGATTGTTGGTGCTGTTCTGGTTTTCTTGTGGTCGGCACAATCAGCGCGGCAGTAAAGCGGCCACGTGCGGTGCGTCTCCACTGGATTCGAATTCATGAAGTAGCCGTTGACCTGCAACGATAGCGCGGTGGCCGGTCTGACAAGCGAGCACCACGCGTTGGCAATCACTAGGCAACGTCAGCGCATGTGGTGATGTAAGAGCTTGAAAACTGTGCACCTTGAATGGTTGGGGTTGAGATTGCACTTCTGCGTCTGAGCGTACATCGATCACGTAGTCGCTGTCACGAAGTTGTGTCTGGTCGATCAGTTCGACTTTAGACATCGATGTTTCACGGGCACCACTTACATCCATGGTCGAGACCTGATACTGCCAACAATCCAAATACAGTAGTTTGCCCCCCAGCGTAGGCTGATGGGTGAGCAATTTAATCGCCTCTTGAGCCTGAAGGTTACCGAGCAAGCCAACGCTGGGGCCTGTCACACCGACCTCATTGCAGCTCTGTTGCTGGCTCGGAATCTTCGGAAATACCGCACGAAAACTGGGCCATTCGGTGCCGAATAAGCCCACATAGCCAAAGGTTTGATTCACCGACGCGCTCAACAGCGGAATACTCAGCTGCATGCTGACATCTGATAACAGGTAAGAGGTAGCAAAATTATCTGCCGCGTCGATGATTAGGTCGACGCCGCTCGCCAGTTCAAGGGCGTTGCCAGGATGAATGCGCGTGTTGTAGTGGGGCAGATTGACGTGCGAATTCAAGGCATGCAGCGCAGCGTACGCCATCTCGACCTTGGGTTTACCGGCATCGTGTTCACGATACAAATGTTGACGATGTAGATTACTCACATCCACACAGTCGTGCTCGACCAGCCTCAACTCGTCGATTCCGGCACCAACTAACTGACTGGCGACCACACAACCTAGACCGCCTAAGCCAACCAGCAATACGCGGCCGTTGGCCAAAGCTTGCTGTCCGTTGGAGCCAATTTGTTCGACCGTTGTTTGTCGTTGGTAGCGCGCGTTCATGCAGGCATTCTATGTGTTTGATCCGCCAACTGTCAGCCCACATTGCGAAAATAATTGCTGTACACGGGCCACATGCTGAGAGGGCGCGTGTTGCCGTTGTTGCATTCGTTGTCGCCGCCGTTGAGTCCAGTGTTGATACGCTTGGGAGGCGAAAGGTAGCAGCAAGTCTTCCCAGCGATCGTAATCTTCAAGTAAGTCCCGATCGATTTTCTGCAGTTGAATACTCACGGGTTGGACTTGCTGCACGAATATCTTGGTCACCACAGTTTGAAAATGGCGTGCGACTGGCGTTGTCTGGGCGTTGAAGCACAGCGGTTGTTGCAAGCGCGCGCTAATCAGCGCATCGGCACGGGCTAATGCGACGAGCAATCGGTTTGATTCGAATAAGGCATCGCCACCTTGACCAAAGCGGAGTTCGCCAAGATGCCGCTCAACTTGATTGCGCTCAGTGTCGCTGAAATTGGTGCGGCCAGCGAGAACCTCCCGGCTGAACTCAGCAAGATACGCGATGCTTTTTTGCGCTGGCGAGTAGGCTTGCAGATGAGACTCGTTGCCAGCTTGCCAAAAAGCGCGATTCTCATTTTGTTGTAGCAGGGCGTGGGCTAGCTGCTGAGGCAGTTGTGCCTGTTTTCGAGCGATGAGTTTAGCAAGTTTGGTAGCGAGATCCTTATTTTTCAGTTGTTCAACACACTCAGGGCCCGTTGCCAAAATCTCCAGATCGTTAAACAAACGCTGTGACTGGGAAGCCACTTTACCCATTTGGCTGTTACGATAGGCGAGCACCGTGTGTAATCGACAGCCGCGTAGACT
>JAUHZM010000122.1 GCA_030426005.1 Gammaproteobacteria bacterium | reverse complement strand
CGTTTTTTTGCATCCATTGATACTGCGAGGTGGTGCCAAAGCAATCGAGTGCGCAGCTGCCGCTAGCATTGGCCACATCAATGACGAATCCGGTTTGGTGCTCGCTATAGCCTGGACGGGCGCTGTAGGTATCGGCACCAGCTGCACCACTGACACCAACCCAATAATTGTAGGTACTGACCTGGGTTGAATACGATCGGTAGCTACTGGTCACTGAAAATCCTTGGCCGGCCGCCTGAGCAGCTTCATACATTTTCTTGAATTGCGTTATCGCTTTGGCGCTGAGTGTTGCGCCGTACGCAGTTACTAAATCGGTAGGGGCATAGGATAACGGTTGTACGCAGTGTTTTTTGTTCACGAGGACATCGATTTGGCTTGGATCATTGTGTGTTCCAGAAACGTTACACGTCGATGCGTCAATCGTCGAACTTTTTTGTGGATTTGCGATAACGGCTGCGGCGGTCTTCTTCGCTTCCTCAAGCTTGCGAAGTCGTTCTTCCTCGGCTTTGCGTGCCTTGATTTCCTCGATTTCTTGATCTAATTCAGCCAGTGTTGCTGCGTTTTGGGTTTGCGTCTCCGCAATCTCGGCTTCTTTTGCCGATACCAGCCAGCCGACCACCAAGTTGGCAGTTAAAGAGTTGCGTGTCATCGATACAGTGAATTTTAAACCAGCACGCGCACAGCTACTGCACCTGAAGGCAACACCGCCAGCCACAGAGAAACAAGAAGACGGTGAACCTACTGGCCCAAACAATGAAATCAGCCCGATGTATCTGGCAGATCGATTCGAGGCCTTGTCTCCACGCCATATTCGCGCCGACTTTGAACACCAAATTCCGTTTTCAGATGAGCTGATTCGCGATCACACTTCATTGAATACCTACTATTTTTATCCAGCTGGGTATTTGTTGAACTACGACCGTACCGATGGGTTTGACATTAATTTTTTGCATCGAACCTTAAGTGATGATCTGGCGAATCAAACCGTGATGATGAGTTTTACGTTGGTACCAAGACAATTGGATGGCGCCATACCGTTATTGCAATCGTTGGCTGACTACGCGATCAAACCCGCCAATGATAAACCGGTTGATTTACAACGTTTGCCGATTTCCGATGTCACCATCAATCTTGCTGGGCTTAGCTCGATCATTCCGGAAGAAAATATTCATATCATTAATCAGCCGCAGAGGGTCGGCGATTCCATTCGTGTGCAAGCATCGATGACTCAAAGCCAAAAGGAGGATGTAGTCGCATCAATTCGCAGCGGCGGTCTGGCAGGCGATATCGTGTTCAAAACCAACAACAACAGTTTTCAGCTGGTGATTCCATTCATCATCAGTTTTACCGATTTTGCTGGTGATTGGCTGAGTGATGTGACCACTGTGTCCGCGAACGACGTAATCGAAAACCTCAGTCCATACCCAGTGTTGGTGTCGGGCATTGTGGTTTATGCCAAAGCTGCGTCGGAAAACAAATTAAAACGCCACTTCGTGCCATTGGCTAAACCTGTCGTCATCGATGCAGGAGGTCGCGGCAGAACAGACAAAGGCTTTAACGATCTGGTGGCGTCATTTGGCGATGTGGTATCGGCTTGGCCAAGTTTCGAGCGTGTCACCTGCGATGAATGCTTGAACGCCGTCGAACGGAAAATTTTAGTATCTCCAGCACAAGCTAGTCGTGTGTCGTTACCCATTGAGGCAATTCCCAATGTGTTTGAACAATTTAGTTTGTTTAAAATTCTAGTTGAGGTGAGGACCACGCACTTTTCAGCCAGCAATGACGTCGTTGAGGTGCGTAATTTTACCTTGCGGTCGGACGAGACGATCGCTAGCGCGACCTTGTACGCAGATCGTGACAATGCCTCAGGTACGGCGTTCGAATACCGCGTTAAGCCGTTTCATAATGATGGATTAACACTTGGTACGTCTGAATGGCGTTCGAACCAGGGCGTGATGGATATCACAATTACAGCCGGTGATATCGCACCGTTAATACCGAGCGAGTAGGGCATAATGATGCATCAGTCGGTTAGGTCGGTCGCAATAAACTGGGCGCTCAGCGTCATCGTCGCGATGGTCGGCGTTACCTCGTCACAGGCGGCACCAGATTTAAAGTCCGTACGGACTATCGGCTCGATCACCGTATTTAGTGATCATCAAAATTCGCGGCTTTTCTACTATTTAGTCTCGAACAAAGTATTGCGAGAGCGAAAACAGAAGCCTGAGTTTAGCTACCACATCAACCGCTATATCGGTAAACAACAGACCGGCGATGCTGACGTGTTCTGGGTGCGTGGTGTCCTCAAATTTGCCACCGTCTCGGACTTCGGTGGCTCGTCATACGCCACCGTGAAGTCACAACTTGAGTCGGAACTGGGTCAAACTATCGAGTTACAAGCGGCAACGGTCAAAGCGTCACACAATGAGTTGGTCTACACGCTGGTCGACGCAGAAAGTGGAACCATAAGCGAGCAGATTGATATTGGTGAAGGCGCAGAAGTTGTCGATTACGCGGCTGCGAAGGAGATTGATTTACGGCACGCTTCTCGAGTGCAACGATTTAGCGTGGGGTTGGCCGATCACGACGCCAATCTGCTATGGGAGAATTTGGTGCGTGAAAATCTGAGTTTAAGCCTGTCCTATGGTTGGCTAGTGCCGGGCGTGGAAGGCTCCAACGATGACGGCTGGCGACCCTCAGTTTATCAGGTCAGCAACAGTCTGGCGATCACGGTGTCACCAGCCAAGCACCCGGAATTGTTCCGAAAAACCGAGCTGTGGCAGCGTATGAGCTTCGTACACAGCGCGCTAAAGCTTATGTGCTACGACTTCATCAACCTAGAGAACAGCCGGTTGTACGTTGTTACGGTAGAAATTCGGTTTACCACCGCCAGTGGCAGACCCTACAGCGAGACCGTGCGCTTTCGACGTGACGATGAGGTTTATGAGCGAGATGTATCGTTCGCGCTCGCGAATGATCTGCAACAAGGATTCGAGTATCGCGTAAGTCGATTGAGCGACGATGGGATACGACAGATCAGCCAGTGGCAAAGCGCCAACGGCGCATGGTTGGATATTTCACTGCCCATATCAGATTTAGAGTTTTACCAAAACACGGAGCGTAATGATGAAGAACAAGATTATTAACCGGTTAGCAGTAGCCTTACTGGTGGTGCTTATATCGCCATCTGTGCTTGCCGTCGTTATGTATGACGAGGGCCGAGAGATAGTCGATGGGATTGTATTGTTGCAAGACAAAGAATTTACCACCGATTATTACTACCTGCCGGATGCGCCCAGCGTCGTTATTGATAAAGTAAGCGGCAAACCTAAAATCTCGCTGGTCAAGTTCGTTGACCCTGAAGGCGATACTAGTGGCGGCTTGATCCATTTCCTATTCAGCCTCGATTTGCCGCCAGAACGTGTTGAGTCGATTACTGCTGAGCTGCAACAAAAAGTACCCGGTGCGAAGGTGAAGGGGCCGGTCCCTTTGCGAGCCGAAGGTGATGAAGAGGCCGGTGGTGCGTCGTTTAGTGTGATTTCGTCAACCGTGACGCAAACCACCGGTGGTGATTCGTTCACCAGCTCTCTTGTATCGAGCGGTATCGCCCCAGTGACCCCAGGTTCACAGGCAGCGGTGGCTGCGCGTCTAAATCAACATGGCGCGACACTGCTTTGGGAGTCGCTACGACAGCCAACTTCAGATATTTCGGTGTCGATCAATGCCTCGTATGAGGCTGCGTTGCCGGCCTATCGCGGCAAAGTATTCGCTGAGATCGAAACGGTGTATGAACACATGTTCAAAATCTTTAATCGTCAGCAAGGCTATTCAAAATCTGAAGTGCGTAAGCAAGTGGATGAAATGGTGCGCGAAGGTGTGATTGAGGTCGACATTACAGACCGCGCTGGCTTGGATATCGACGCCAGTCAACTCTCAGGCATTATGAATTTGGTCACCGATAAACTGGTCAATATGTTGTTCGATACGAGCCAGGGTCTGTCTGCACTGCCAGAGCAGCAAAAGGTTCCGGCGAATGTAGTGGAAGGCCGTCAAAAACGCGGCTTCTTGGGTCGATTGTTTGCTGGATCAGGCAATCAAAAGTACATCACCGACAACCAGTACACCATGCGTGAAAAACGGGATGTTAAACATGGGACATTCTCGATGGTGTTTACTCAAAACACAACGATTCGAGTGCCTTTCAATTCTGCTGGCAATATCAGTGGTTTGTATGATGCCTATGCAGACGACGCAACACTCTTTCGAGTGGTGGCCTTAAATGATGCAGCATTCCAGAAACGTGAAGTCTTTTTCGAAGTGGACCCGGCGTACTATCAAGCGTTTCAAGACAATATCAATTCAGTTTCGGTTAGCTTTACCAAGGCCTATCCTGATAAGGCCAACCAGGCGGACTTTACCAGTGAAGTACTGTTCAATCAGAACGATGTTAAGGAAGGCACGTTTTCAAAATCGTTGGTATATCCACGTCTTGGATTGAAAGGTGCGGATTGGACGGAGTATCAATTTCGCACCCTGTGGAGTTTTCGTGGAGGTGCCACGGTAGGCATTCCCGCTGAATTGACCAAGACCGAGTCTAGTTCAGCGCCGAGTATTTCGTTGTCCCCACCGGCTGCGCTGACACGAATTGAACTGGATGGCGATGCTGCCAGCATGGTGGACGCTAAAATCCGTCGTGCCATGATCGAATTTGAATATCGTTTATTGGGCGAGCGTAAATCTAAGTCCGTTGCACTCTTACCACAAAGCGAAGAGATATTAAAAACCGTGTCTTTGCTGCACGATGAGACTGCGCCAATTCGTTACCGTGTTCGCTGGTACGGACTCGGTGGCACGGCCGAGCAAGCGTGGCAGGAACTGCAAGACCCGTATCTATTTTTGCTGCCACCGGCGAGTTAATCAAGCGTGAAGGGAATCGAGCATGAATACAATCTCATACACCAAAGCAATCTTCATATGTATGCTCTGCATCTGTGGACTCTGCGTTAGTCCACTGGTCAGTGCGCAAAACATAGAGTTAGATCATCCCGTGCGTTGTGGAAGTCTACAATGCTTTCTTGTTGCTGATAAAGCCCACGAGTACCTCTACCTACCCAGCAAGCCGCGTATCGCGTTGGGCGAAAACGGTAAACACGAGTTTTCGTTCACGCGATACGTGCTGCCTACCGCCACAGAGTCCGGCACTGGTGGACTATTGGATGCCGAAGGCGGCGGGATCGTACACTTCCTTGTTGACTATGCAGTAACGCCAGAGGAGTTGGCTGCAGCATTGGCAGGGCTTAAGGAGGTTGATCGCGACGCCCAAATTCGCGGTCCAGTGGTATTTGATGAAGGGAGTTTTGCGTTGGTTAGCAGTTTTGCGGTCGACGACGAGAAGCCCAATGAGCTTACGAGGCATGTGGTTGGCGTTGGCCGTGCGCCGCTGATCGAGGGTCTCAAAGCGGCTGTGTCGATTCACCTGACTAAAACTGGTGCGCAAATTTTGTGGCGCTCATTTCAGATGCAGACCCCGGATGTCTCGCTGGTTTTTGAGATGAGCTTTTCCGGTTTACGCGACCCGGCAGATGCCACCATCACGGCCGATTGGAAAAAACTATCTGATCAGGCAGATGTGACGCTCGGAGCTAAAGTGGGTTACATGGGCATCGGTGCAGGTTTTGATTACGGCAATTTTTGGCAAGCGGCGAAAGACAGCGGGGCGATCAATATTGAGTACCGCGGTGACCCAGCTCAGCTTCAGACGATTATTGATCGCGCCTACGCGAGACTGCATGAAATGATGTTCGAACCGATTAAGATTGTGCAGCCTGAGGCGGGTAAGGAGGATGATTTATTCGACACGATGTCGGCAGTCACTCAAGCTGCAGCTGCTGCCGGTGGCGGGAGTTATGCGGCCCCTTGGGAAGTCAAGCTAAATGGAGGCTATCGACGACGAAAGCTATCTCAAACCGGTACTTACACGTTCAACTTTAAGCAGCGCGGTGAAGGAAAAATTACCACGGCGATGGCCGGTAACGTCGGTAACTTATTTGCGCTGTACGGCAAGGATACGAGCATTTTTAACACGGTTAATGTTGGCGGTTCCGAATTTCGAATTCGCGAGATTTCAGTGGCGCTGGATGCGCGCGATGAAGAGGAGTTCGAAAAGTACATCAATCATGTGACATTGAAAGTTCGTAAAACTCACGGCTCTGGTGAGCAGTCGACCGACGAAGTGGTGATCAAACGCAGCAATTTTGAAGCAGGTCGCCCGATGAAGGTGAACTATGGGTGGGATCGAGAAGCCAGTGTCGAAGCATGGCTTGACTACCAGTACAAGACAGATTGGTCTTTTGTTGGTGGAGCCAAATACAGTCAGGATTGGACCTCAACCGACAGTGCCGCACTGGCACTAACACCGCCGTATCAATACCGCGAGATCGAGTTCATCAGCAGCCCAGACTTGCTAGCCGCCGCCGACGTGCGTCTTGTGTCAGTGCGTGTTACACACGATTTCTTTGGACGCACGGTGAGCGAAACGATCAATTTGATTCCGTCGCGGGATCAATTTAGTACACGTCGTGTATTTGCGATCCCCCCAGGTGAGGGCGCCATCGAATACGTTATCACCTGGACCCTCAACGACAAACGACGAATCAGTAGCGGCAAACTGCGCACTGACGAAACCATTATCTTCTGTGATGAGCTACCCAGCTCAACCTAGAACACGAAAGGGAATAACCCAAGGAGAATGTCATTATGAATACGCCAAATAACCTAACGATCACACTGGCGCGCCAGCGACGTCGATTCAACGTGCTTTCCGCGCTGTTTTGCAGTGCGTTGTTTTTCGGTCTCGGTAGTGTAATGCAATCGGCTTCCGCTGCAGTTCAAATGGGCGGATACATGGATTTTGTCCTCAAAAGCGGTCGCACGATTCGTGTTTACCCTGAGGCAGTTGATACTGGGCCAATACGCCCGGGCAATATTTTGCCCAAGAAACAGAAGGTTGAAACTAAGCCGGCCACTGGTGACCCTTGCTTGCGTTTGGAAGCGGATTACAACAAGCGTATCGCCGCCAAACAACAGGCTAAAGCGCAATCGAACAAGATGGTTAAGCCTGCTTGGGCAAAGAAAACACCTAAGGTAAAACAAATTACGTTTCGTCCATATTGGACTCGTATCGGCAAACCAAAAGGGTGGTACTACTTGCCTGCGGAGCCACGTGTTGCGATGAAATCCGCCACACTGCCGGAAGCCACTTTCGTCAAGTTCATCACCGATGAGGCTGAAGGTAAAAATTCAGCCGAAGGCGGCATATTCCATGTGATGGTCACCTACGGTCTTACACCGGCAGAGGAAAAGGAGTTGGAAGCAGCGTTAAAAGAAGCTGTTTCAGGCGCTGTACTCAAGGGCATGGTCGATCTTGAACCATCAAAGCAAACCGATAACTTTATTGTTACGTCAGGGACGTTGTCAGATGAGGGGTTTGCACCAAGTGGCGTGCTGACGTCTGGGCGTGCCCCAAGCTTTCCAGGTGCAAAAGCGGCCGTTGCCGGGCGTTTGTCGAGCCTGGGTGCACAATTGATGGAGACCACCTTTGAGAACCCAACGTCCGATCTGTCGGTGACGTTTGCTTATGACTATATCGTCAAGACGCCAGCCTACAAAGGCGAGGTGCGTATTGATCTTGATAAAATCAACGAAGCAGCGGAATGCAGTCTGCGCACCAAAGATAGCCAAAAGAAGACTAATTGGAAGGTCAAAGGATGGTTAACGCCGATCGGTATTTTTGGCAGCATCAAAAAGCAAACCAAGACTGTACGTGTCAGCAAAAAGCAATTAGAGGAGGCGTACGACACATTGGTCACGCTTGGTGCAGTTAACATCAAGATTGACCAAAACCTACCGGATGCCGATGTCTCTGCGATTGAAAGCAGCTTGATGACAATGGCGATGGAGAGTTTCACCAATATGCAGAAAACCTTTATGACTAACGACGAGTTGCGTGCGGCACAGGAAGCGCAAAAGGAAAAGAAAGAGGTCCGAGATCCAAACGTCGAAAAATACGAAGTGTTTACCATGAAGCGCAAGCAATCCCGCCAGACTGGCGTGATTACGCTCAAGATTGAGAAAGGTGTGGCTCTGTATAAAACACACTCGATGACTGGCAACATTGGCGGATTGTTACGCCAGCACAAGGATCAAGTCTTCGACGAGGTTTTGCTAAACGATCCATTTTTCAAACGCGGCAAAATCACGGTTGATCTTGATACAGAGGCGCTCGAGCTGTTTGAGTCGAACATGGTCAACAATGCGGCGGTCAAGATTATTATCCCATTTCACGGTACGCCGTTCACCGATGACAAAGTGTTTACCCGGACTCACGTATCTGAAGGTCAGATCTTGCAAGAATTCAGTTTTGCAACCCAAGGTCAGAACGTGATGGATCGCAGCTGTGTCTTCAAGTATACCGAATCATGGAGTCTAAAAGGTGGCGGAAAATGGCCGACCAATCC
>JAUHZM010000121.1 GCA_030426005.1 Gammaproteobacteria bacterium | reverse complement strand
TGGAAGAGCGAACCGAAAATGGCCGCCTCACTGCGGAGAGTGGCGTAATTTAGCACAATCTTGGTGCGCTGATAAGCTGGAATTGAGCATCTATATCGAGCATGATCGGCATGAATAGAGATAAACCGTGACCGTTTCCAGCAAGCACGCTAAGATAAGCGCTAGAGCCTAGTCATTTATTACCCAGTTTTTGCCATTCGTGTCTGCCAGTAGCCCCAAAATTTACCTGCAGCATCCGGAAGATGCACTGACCCAGCATGAAGGGCTGGACATCATTAATTGTCATGATGCCGCCACGCTGGATCAATTGTTCCGTGAGCGCGTACGCCGTAGTCCGAACAAAGTGGCCTACGTACAATACGACCAGGGTGAATCACGATGGGTGTCCTACACTTGGTCGGAGATCGCCACGCAGGTTGAACGCTGGCAAGTAGCTTTTCGGGACGCTGGGTTAGTCAAAGGCGATCGCGTCGCCATCTGTTATCGGAACAGCATTGAATGGGTAATTTTCGATCAGGCGGCGTTACGATTGGGGCTGGTGGTGGTGCCGCTGTATACCGCGGATCGTGCCGACAATATCGCCTACGTGATCGGCAATGCAGGTGCTCGTTTAGTGTTGTTCGACACAGAGACCAATTGGTTGGACGTGGCAAACACTGATGAAGACGTTAGCTGCGTTGAAATCGTGCTGGCGATGCACGGCAAGGTGAAAGGGAGCGCACAGCGTGTGAATGACTGGCTGCCGGAACATGGTAGTCACCTCAAACGCGGCCTGGCCGAACCAGATGATTTGGCGTCGATCGTGTATACCTCCGGCACTACCGGACGGCCAAAAGGCGTGATGCTTTCGCACCGAAATATGCTGTCGAATGCATACAGCGGGATGCGTAGCGTGGCGCTCACACCCAATGACCACCTATTATCGTTCCTGCCCTTGTCGCATACCTTAGAGCGCACGGTGGGGTACTACGCAGCGCTCATGAGTGCGGCAAAGGTGTCATTTAACCGATCCATTCCTGAGTTGGCTGACGATCTAAAAATCTGTCAGCCCACTGTGATGATTTCTGTGCCACGTATTTTTGAGCGGGTACACAACAAGATCTATGCCGGACTGCCTGAGCGAAGTCGCTTTGCGCAATGGTTATTTCATACCGCGATCGAGGTCGGTTGGCGGCGATTTGAGTACCAACAAGGCTTGCGTGGCTGGCACCCAAGTTTATTGTTGCACGCCGTGACTGATCGGCTAGTGGCTCGAAAAGTTCGCGGACAACTCGGAGGCAAACTAAATTATGTGATCGTCGGCGGTGCGCCACTCTCAACGGCTGTGGCGAAAACCTTTATTTCGCTTGGCGTAACATTGCTGCAAGGCTACGGATTGACCGAGTCTAGTCCGGTGGTCAGCGTCAATACGCTGGAGCGGAATCGCCCAGATTCTATCGGCATGCTCTTGCGTGGCGTTGCCGCTCGGCTCATGGAGGGCAATGAGCTTTGGGTGCGTGGCGAGAATGTCATGATGGGGTATTGGTCGAACCCAGAAGCAACACGCAATGTGATTGTAAAAGACGGTGACGAACGTTGGCTGCGAACTGGCGATTGTGCCGCCATTGATGTTGATGGCTTTGTTCGCATAACAGGTCGAATCAAAGACATTCTGGTGTTGGCGAATGGAGAGAAAGTGCCGCCGGGTGATATTGAGAGTGCGATCCAACGTGATCCCTTGTTTGAGCAAGTGTTGGTGCTGGGCGAGGGTAAATCGTTCCTGACAGCCTTAGTTTATTTGAGTGCGGAGCAAGCTGATGCACTTTGTCAGGAGCGTGGTTGGGACTCAAGCGATTGGCAGTCCCCGGCTCAACAGGCGTTTCTGGTGGAGAAAATTGCGGCACAGATGGAGGATTTTCCAGGTTACGCTAAGGTGCGAAAAGTGGCGGTCAGTGCCACGGAATGGACCGTCGAGAACGGGTTATTAACACCGACCCTCAAGGTTAAACGAGCGGCGGTGATGCGAGAATTCGCCGAGCAGATTGATGCCTTATATTCTGGCCATGGAGTGCATGGCGCATGACTCGTCTGATGTTGGCCATGTCGGCCACCCTGTTGCTGGCCGCGTGCGAGCCGCTGGATACTCAAGCACCACCCAATGAGCAGCTTGCTACGCCTCAACGTGAGCGCGACTATACGCAAGCTCGATCCCAGTTTTGGCGGCATGTCTACCCGCAAGACGGTGTCACCTTATATTGCCAACAAACGTTTCAAACGAAGGCGCGAGATGGGGTAAATATTGAGCATGTTTTTCCGATGTCGTGGGCGACGTCGGCACTCAAGTGCGGCAAGCGTAAGCAGTGTCGAGCCAATAGCGTGGAATTCAATATTATCGAATCCGATCTACATAATTTGTTCCCGTCACGCAGTGACGTGAACCAGGCCCGCTCAAGTTTTCGCTTTGGCGAAGTACGCGGGGAAAAGCGTGAGTTCGGTCGTCAGTGTGATTTTGAAGTAAACACGCGTGCCCGAGTCGCCGAGCCCACTCCGGCTATACGTGGTGAAGTGGCAAGAGCGATGTTTTATATGGCGCACCAGTACCGCGATCAAGGCTTAGTGATTTTTAATAGGCAGGCACGCCTGTTGATGGAGTGGCATCGTGCGGATCCGCCCAGCGATGCCGAACGCCGGCGTAATGATATAATCGCTAAAATTCAAGGCAACCGAAACCCGTTTATTGATCGGCCGGAGTACCTTGATGAGTTGTACCGGGAAGGGTATTTTGATGGCGGTCGTTAGGCTGTTGTATGTGCCCTCCGCAAGGGCGTCTTAATTTTGGGGAAATAGTCATGAAAATGGGAATGAATGTACGTATTACGGCCGCATGTCTGATGTTGGTCGCATTACTTGGCTGTACGGCGCCGGAGCCATTTCAGGTGAGCGCGCGTTTCAATCAAACTCGTGATATTGATGTCGGTCGCCCCGTATTATTTGATGGTGTTGCGGTTGGCGAGGTGCTTACCGTCACGCCTGAAGGTGCAGGCAGTATTGTGGCAATGAGTGTGACACCGGAAGCCGCCGAGATAATCAGTGCTGACGCAGCCCTAGTAGTTAATCGGATCAAGCCCGGAGCACCGTTGGAATTGCATAATCCATCCGGCGTGATGGTCGAGCCCTTGCAGGCCGGACAACGTGTGCAGGCAATGGACTCTATGCTGGAGCTGATGGCGTGGTCAGTTGGCGATGCGATTAACGCAGGTGGAGAGCAACTGGCGGTGATGGTGGACGAATTTCAACGCTATATTAAAAGCGATGAGTTTCAGCAGAACGCGCAAGCGGTGCAGCAGCAATTGCAGGATGCCCTTGGTACCACCGCAGCGGCACTCAAGACGATTGGTGAAGATGTTGCGCAGTCCATTGTGAATGTGGCCGCCACCGAACAGCAGCTCGCCAAAGCCATTGACGAGCTTGGCGATGAGCTGGGACCAGTGGTTGAAGAAATGGCCCGCAGTAGTGCGGATCTGGCGAGTGAGCTGGATGAGTTTGCTGCACAACTGGAAAATGCGACGCCTGAACAAAAGGCGTCGGGTGAGCGCCTGATTCAAAGCATCACCGATTTACTCGCCAAGCTGAACCAAAGCCTGGAGCAAGGCAGCATGCCGAAATCGCCAGCTACGCCAGAAGCCAACGACGAACAAGGCGAATTTTAGAATTTGCTCTACTGGGTCAGACCAAGTCCGGCGGAGTGTTGCGGCGAACTGTCTATCTGAGCAAGATTACTTGCCGCTCTGTTTTGCCCAGGTGTCTCGCAAACTGACAGTCCGATTCATCACCAACTTGTCAGCTGCATTGTCGACCGCATCGAAGCAGAAGTACCCAACACGTTCAAACTGAAAGCGTGCCTCTGGGTCAGCGTCTTTAATGCTGGGCTCGAGTTTTGCATCGGGAAACACCTGCAGCGACTCTGGATTGATCAGCGCCACGAAATCATCGGCGGCACCTGGGTTGGGTTCTTTGAATAGTCGATCGTACACGCGCACTTCCGCATCCACGGCGTGTGCTGCGCTTACCCAATGAATGATCCCTTTAATCTTGCGGCCGTCCGGAGTTTGACCTTTTGCAGTCAGCGGATCGTAGGTGCAGTGCAGCTCAATGACTTTGCCGTCGTCGTCTGTGATAACGTCATTACAAGTCACCGCATACCCATAACGTAGGCGCACTTCGCGACCTGGACCTAGGCGGAAAAATTTCGCCGGCGGATCTAACATGAAATCGTCCTGATCGATGTAAATTTCTCGACCGAATGGAATTTCACGGGTGCCCATCGACTCGTCTTTCGGGTGGTTCTTAACAGTGAACGTTTCTGACTCGCCTTCTGGATAGTTGGTGATGACCAGTTTCAGCGGATTCAGTACCCCAAACACGCGCTTCGCGGTGGCTTCCAGGTCGTGACGAATGGCGTTTTCCAATACCGTCATTTCGATCGTGGCGTCTTTCTTGGTGACGCCGATTTCCGCGCAAAAGTCGCGGATCGACTGCGGCGTGTATCCGCGTCGTCTTAGTCCAACCAGCGTGGTCAGCCGTGGATCATCCCAGCCGTTCACGTGGCCGTCCTTCACCAATTGAATCAGTTTACGCTTACTCGCCAGCGTGTACTCCAGGTTGGAGCGACCAAATTCGATCTGTTTCGGCATAAGTTTGCCGCGCTCACCGACCAAGTTTTCTTCCAAGGTGATATTGGCGAGAATCCAGTCATACAGTTCGCGGTTGTCCTGAAACTCCAAGGTACACAAGGAATGTGTGATGCCCTCCAGTGCGTCTGAGATGCAGTGCGTAAAGTCATACATCGGGTAGATGCACCAGGCGTCGCCCGCGCGATAGTGGTGGGCATAGCGCACGCGATACAGAATCGGGTCACGCATCACGATATTCGGTGAAGCCATATCGATTTTAGCGCGCAAGGTGTATTCACCTTCTTTAAACTCACCGGCGCGCATGCGTTCAAAGAGATCACGGTTCTCAGCTGCAGGACGGTCACGGTGTGGACTGTTTTTACCGGGCTCGGTCAAGGTGCCTCGATATTCGCGCATTTCCTCGGGCGTGAGTTCGTCCACATACGCCAGACCCTTGTCGATTAACTCGAGCGCAAATTGGTATAAGCGCTCATAGTAATCCGACGCAAAACACAGCTGATCCCATTCAAAGCCAAGCCATTCCACGGTGTCACGAATGGACTCTACAAACTCCATGCTCTCTTTTTCCGGGTTGGTGTCATCAAAGCGCAGGTTGCACTTACCACCCAGATCTTCTGCCAGGCCAAAATTCAGGCAGATAGATTTGGCATGGCCTAGATGTAAGTATCCGTTTGGCTCAGGAGGAAAGCGCGTATAAATGTAGTCATGCTTGCCGTTGGCCAGGTCGTTCTTGGCGATGCTGCGAATAAAGTGATTGGGCGTTGGTTTGCTCATGAAAGTAAAACCTAAGTCGTCTGTTGTTCAACAGACCGGACGAATTCAAACTGCGTATTATAGTGGATGTTGAGCGCTGAATGGGAGAGCTGTGGGCTTCTATTGCGCGTCGTTGGAGCGGATTTGGACCTCATTATTCTGTAAACTTGGGGTTGCCAGTGAAATACCGGACCGCACGGACTCGGCCAGAATATGACCACGGAAGATCTGCTTTATGCGGAGTAGGCGTTTTACATCCTTGATGTAGTAGTACACCGCCCAGGTTACCGCGTAGTCGCCGGTATCCTGCACCATGATTTCAGGTTTGAACTGCTCTTCGCGCAAGCCTTCAACGCGATCGATTTCAGCAAATGCACGCATGATCATGTCGGTGACTTCCTGCTTAGAGTGCTGATAATCAATATTGAACAACAGGCACTCGCGCAGTCCTTTCGCCGAGGCAAAGCGCGACAGGTTTTGAATGCCAACATCCCGTAAACGCGCGTTACGTAGCATGAGGCGGTGATTGTTGGCCAGATCCAGGCACTCTGTATGGAATAATTTGGTCTTAAACACACTCGCCACAATGGTGTTGCCGTCAAGGTCAAATTGGATCACGTCACCTTCTTCACACAGGCGGCTATTCAGAATGATCAGGCCACTGATGATATCGGGCGCCCAGGACCCTTGGGTCATGGCTAAAAACAAGCCGATAATGCCGAGTGCGCCACCAGCTTCGAGCAGCGAGTTTAATCCTAAGATGCGCAGGCAGCTGACCAGTGCGATGATGGCGATAACCGCAGCCACAAACAAGCTTAAGCCGCGACTTGAATAGGTGTCAGATATCGTCGTCTTGTTATTTGTCTGACGCACTTTGCCGAAGCGTCGACGCACAAAGTAGTTAATCACTTGCGTCGATAACACCGCAAAATAGATCACGATCAAAGACTGCGTAAAGCGCGACAACAAGGCGCTTTTGGGCAGCAGAAAGACACTGGCCAGGACGGCCATGATGATCATGAAGTTTAGCAGTCGCATCATGCTAACGCGGGTTGTCAGGTTCTCCTCGGGGTTGAGCCAACTGCAAAAAGGCTTGGCCAGCGCCATGAGCAGCAGGCTGACACTGATGGTCACAATGTCCTGCAGGCTTAGCATGCTAAAAACGTTGGAAAGGTTTGGCGATGTCATCAATCCATTATACGTATTCTGCTGGCCAGGTGCTCGCCGCAAGAAAACTATTCACCTTGGGAATGATTGGCATAGATCGCTGATTCGCTCTGGTATTACGGAACGTGCTTCGTATAATCAGTGTCAGCCAAGCTTTGCGTATTCAACGCACAAAAAAAATCTAATGGACACACCACTGGAGTTAACCAAAGATGATAATTAGTATTCCGAAGGAGTCGTTTAAAGGTGAGAAGCGCGTTGCGCTAACACCGGAGTCGGCGACTCAAATCCTCAAACTTGGCCACACCCTACGTATCGAAACCGGTGCCGGCAAAAGCGCTGAATTCAGCGATGCTGACTACAAAGACGCAGGCGTCGATGTAGTCTCAGCGGATGCCGTCTGGACCGACACCGACATCGTTATGAAGGTGCGAGGAGTCACCGACGAAGAGGCTGGCAAACTGGCAGCTGGCACGACGGTAATCAGTTTTTTCTGGCCAGCGCAAAACGAAGCTTTGTTAAAAAAGCTGGCCGATGCCAAGGTGAACGTCATTGCGATGGACTGTGTGCCTCGCCTCTCACGCTCACAGAAAATGGACGCACTCAGCTCGATGGCCAACATCGGTGGCTACCGTGCGGTGGTGGAAGCCGCCAATTTATTCGGGCGTTTTTTCACGGGTCAGGTTACCGCAGCAGGTAAAGTGCCGCCGGCTAAAGTTCTGGTCATTGGCGCCGGTGTTGCAGGTTTGGCCGCGATTGGCGCTGCTAAGAGTATGGGCGCAATCGTCCGTGCCTTTGATACCCGTCTCGAGGCCAAAGAGCAGGTCGAGAGTCTGGGCGGCGAATTCCTGGTATTGGAATTCGAAGAAGACGGCTCAGGCGAAGGCGGTTATGCCAAGACGATGAGTAAAGAGTTCATCGACGCCGAAATGGCCATGTTCCGCGAGCAGGCCAAAGAAGTCGACATCATCATCACCACCGCGTTGATCCCGGGCAAGCCTGCACCGGAGTTGATCACCAAAGATATGGTCGAAAGCATGAAGTCCGGCAGTGTGATCGTTGACCTGGCAGCAGAGCAGGGCGGTAACTGCAAGCTCTCCAAGGCCAACAAGGTTGTTACGCACAAAGGCGTTAAAATTATTGGCTACACCGATCTGCCAAGTCGTTTAGCGACGCAGTCATCACAACTGTATGCCACCAACCTGCGCCATATGTTGACGGATTTAACGCCGGAGAAAGATGGTCAGATCGTGATCAATATGGAAGACGATGTGATCCGTGGCGCAACCGCAGCGCATGATGGCAAGGTGACTTGGCCAGCTCCAGCCCCCAAATTGTCGGCAGCGCCGAAAGCCGCTCCCAAACCAGCGGTCGAACCACCGGCTCCTGCCCCTGAAATGAGTGCCGCCAGTAAGGCCAAGATGACCTTCGGTGCGATGGCGCTTGGCGTGCTGGCGTTGCTGGGCGTTGGGTCCGTGGCACCACCAGACTTTATGAGTCATTTCACTGTATTCGTGTTGGCGTGTTTTGTTGGCTACCAGGTTATCTGGAGCGTGACACCGTCACTGCATACGCCTCTAATGAGTGTGACAAATGCGATTTCCGGCATCATTGTGGTTGGTGCTTTGTTGCAGATTTCCTCTGGCTCCGGGCTGGTGGTGTTTCTGGCATTTATCGCGACTTTGATCGCATCGATCAATATTGCTGGTGGCTTTCTGGTTACCCAGCGCATGCTCAAAATGTTTAATAAAGGTTAGAGGATAACAACATGGAAATGGGAACTATTACTGCAGCGTATATCGCTGCTGCGATTCTGTTTATTCTTAGCCTAGCTGGATTGAGTAATCAGGAAACGTCGCGTCGCGGCAATTGGTACGGCATCATCGGGATGACCATTGCGATTGTGGCGACGATTTTAAATAAGA
>JAUHZM010000120.1 GCA_030426005.1 Gammaproteobacteria bacterium | reverse complement strand
TAAAGACACTAACGGCCCAGAGCAGCGAGCGAATGCTGGTTGCTATGAGGGTCAGCAGGATCACGAATAACACATGGTCGTAGCCGAATAAAATGTGTTCAACGCCCAAGCCAAAGTAGGCTCCGGCAGCGTAGGCATGATCTGCTTCGTGGTCGATGCGCACCTCAGCCTGCTCGCCTGTTAGTCGGTAGGTCTGGGTATCTCCTGACGCTGGCTCATAGTGCACAACGACGTCGGTGAGGCTCAGCGGCAGGTTTTGTATCCGTATGGGTTTGCCTTGGAGTCCATCTTCACAAACGCTGGCCCAACGTTGTATCAGCGCGCCGTCGGCTGCCATATTGCTGACCGTACCTTGTGTCTGACAGTTGGGTGGTAACACCACATTGAGATTTAAGCGCGTGTCACCGCGTGCTGGCACTTTCCACATTAGCTTGTAATGATGCTGAGCTTGCTCCTGAATCAGAAGCAGAGCAGGCCGAACCTCATGCGCTGTCGTGATGCTTGGTAACAGGATCATGGCAGCTAAGAAGGCGTGAAGTAGTTGCTTCATGGGGTTGATGGGGTCTCGATGTTGGGCGAAGCCGCTGCACGCTGTGGCAGAGTATTGTCAGGCCAGGCTACATCTATTTGATAATACGCTTTCAGCTTAGCCAGGCTTTGCGTTCGAAGCTCTTCGCGTTGAGATGCCATCCAGTCTGACGCAACCAGCGCTTTGACTTCAGCAAAGTTCGCTGGCTGACTCGGTCGCTTTTCCGTTACGCGAAACAGATGTTGGCCGTAGACAGAGTGGATCGGGCCAAACCAGTTTGAGGTCTCTGCGGCGAATAGGGAATTAACCACGTCAGCGCCCAACGTGCTTTTGATCTCAGCCTGAGTGGCGCGTGTGTAGTGCGATGGAAACAGCCCAGAGTCGTTGTTTGGGTGCCAGTCCGGCTGCAGTTTTAACTGAGCCAGTGCCTCTGTCGCCAGATTTTCAGCAGCAATGCCGTGGCGGTCGCTCGACCACAATGCGTGCTCGAATGAAATGGTCGCGGGCACCTGATACTTGCTCTGGTGCGCATCAAACCAATTTTTTAGCGCGACGTCTGTTGGTGGTTTCAGGCCATCCATATCTTCAAGGGTAAATAAAAACTTTTGACGCATGCGACGGCGCACTATCTTGTCATCCTGATCCAGCCCCATGGCAGTGGCCTCGCGGACGGCGATTTCTTCGATTATGAAGTCATCGACCAGTGCGCTTAGCTCCTGTTCGTCAGGCGGGCGACCAAAGGTGGTTTGATAGGTGCTTGCCAGGTGCTGAATTCGATTTTCGCTGACGTGAATCTGCTTTCGTGACTGCTCAGCCCCTTGCGGGTTTAGCGATGCATCAACGGCAAACAGACATAGGCCGATGACACAAAAATGCGTGAGTGGTTCACGTGCAACTCGATGTGCCCAAGTACGTTTTGCCTTCATCTTGATGAGGTGTCGCTGTTGTTAGTGGAGTGTGCATTGATCCAAATTGGTGAGGTGTAAGCGCGTTCCTGGATGGTCACAGGCAGTTTCGGGTTGGGTGCGACCCCGGCGCGCAAGGCATCCCAGGTTGACCATCGGCACGTTGGCGCTTCGAGCACGCGAGCATAGTAAAAGGCATTTTGATTGGCCGAAAATTGCGGATCGGTCCACACTGCCTGCAGTGAGGCATTACCAATTTGCTGGTTGATAGCGCAGGTGGATACATCCACGCTGCCTGTCAGCGCTGGGCAGCGTTGTGTCTTCGGGTCCACTGGTTGATTGTTCGCACACGCGATATCCACTACCTGCTCCTGGGCACTGCCGTTGACGTCGACCCAACCTTTCACTATTTGAATACGCTCCAGTGGGGCGGAGTGCGTGTCACGTATCGCGAGTACGCGAAATTGTGGTGCTGTGTCGCTTGTGTGGTTGATTTCACCGCCCATCGGTGTGGCCGATCGGTATGCCTGTTCAATCCCTTGTTCAGTTCCTAAGTCGGCATTATTCAGGTTTTGTCCAGCAAACATGCGGACTCGAATTCGCGGTCCTGAAGTAGCAAATGTTTCCTTCCGTTTAAGTCCGGCGAAAAGGGATTCACGGGTGTTCGATTCGGCCCAGATGCCTGTTAAGCCCCCGGTACCCCAGGTGGAGGACAGAGGCTTCTTCCAACCGTCGGCGTATGCGGCATCCCAGTCGGCGTATTTTGGGATTGGAACAGACCCGCGTTGTTGAGGGCGCGCGTCGAGTACGCCTACTTTAAAAAAATTATTACTTTCTTCATACGGGCCAGCTGAATTATGGCCATCACTACCGGCCACGAACCCCATCTGGTACGGGTTGGCGCCGATTTCATTGTCGATTTCGAGTCCGAGTTTGAGTGCGTCCCGCACATAACCGCCTTTGAATTTGGTAATTTTCTGCACATCACCGATGTACGAGGTCATCAGCTCAAAGTCGGCAAATTCATCGCCTTCAGATAACCAGGGTGTGGTTTCAGACTGACCTTTGATCTGGATTATTTCGACTAGCGGTTCGTTCCGGGCGCGTAACTCGGCATACGCTGGCGTAATCGATTGACCATTCCACATGGTGCTTTCAAACATCGTGCCGTCGGACGCGTTGGAGTTGTGCGGTATCGCAAGTGCGTCGATTTGCTGGTCGTTTCGCAGACGGTCTAGCCAATTCCAGAGCGCTTCGGGGTTCGCCGAATCCAGCGCCGAGAACGGAAGTTCCGGCACCTTATCACCGGCGAAAATGACATTGCGATGTAGGTTTCGCATACCAGGCAGTGACGTGTATTCGTAGCCAACGAAGGTCGTGAAACGTCCGGGCTGATTGTGTCGTTCTGCGGCTTCAATGGTTTGTTCCCAGGCTGAGCGTGTGGCAACCATGTCGGAAAATTCCGGTAATACCTCGGATTTCAACATGCTGTCGACGAAGCGTCGGAAGGCAGCAAAGATGGTTTTTCGGTCGCTGGCGAACAGGTCATTTGCGTACGGCACTTCGGAGTAGGGCGTACCAGGTGTATGCACTTCTCGTAACACACCGAGATATTCCGCATGATCCGTGACAGCTAAGAAATCGAGCGGTCCGGACTTGAGCTGGATGTCGAAGCCCGCTGTGTGTTGAATGGTGCCGCCTTTGGCGAACTTGTATGCATCTTCCGGCGTTGTGCGGATATTGAACAGGTAGGCATCGTAGGAGTTGCTGGTGTGTAGGTGCAGGTCGCCAAAATAGGCGTTGCGCAGCGAATTCGATGGAACGCTAGCATCCGAAGTTACCGTTACTGACTGCTCACTGGGGGGCGCTGTCTGCGGCATAGGGTCGTTTCCACAGCTTGCTAACAGGAGCGAGCTGAGGCCCATAAAGACAAGTGTTCGGTTTATTTTAGTGTGTTGGAATCGGCGGCGAAGATGTAAATAACTATTGCTTGGTAGTTGGGGCATATCAAATAACTCGTGGTGCAAATTCCTGTTAGGTGGCTGCCAATTTGGGTATTGGCAATTACCGTCGTACGTCCTTCTGGCACGAACATGATTCAACCGGCGAGGGACTACGCGACGCTGGCAAAACGACGATGTTCTGACCGGGTACAACAAGCATTGATGTTAACGTGGTTGAGAATAATCTCACGCAGTTTAGCAAAAAGTCAATCATTAACCAAATGGATAATTTGCTGTGAAGCCAGCTATAATGCTGGCATGTCCGGGCTTTCCTTGAATTCCGAACATAAGAATATTTTATTCACACACGTGTTAGTGAGTGTTGACGACGACTGAGCTATCGCCCATACTGATCGGATTAAAAAACTATAAAACCAAAAACCCACCTTGAGGAGAATCACTATGGGTAAATTAACCGGCAAGCAGTTCTGCCTGCGTAAAACGGCTGTGTGCACTGCCATGACGTTAATGATGCAGGCTCCTTTTGCGATGAGTAGTTGGGCGCAAGAGGGTACTGAGGATCTAGCCGAATCATCGCCGAGTACGTCGTTGGAGACCATCATTGTTACCGCCACCCGGCGAGAGCAAAGCATCCAAGATGTGCCGCTGAGTATCAGTGCTTATGATCCAAAGGAACTGACAGAAAAAGGGATTGTTGGCTATGATGGCTTGGCACTTGAAACACCAGGTGTCGTTTTAAACAAAGCTTCCGCCAACTTTAATAATTTCACGGCGCGGGGGATCTCAACCAATGGGTATGGTGCTGGATTGCAGAGCACCGTTGCAATTTATATAGATGAGGTGCCGATTTCTGCCAATGGTAACTCGACAATTATTGACCCCAATTTGTTTGACGTAGAGCGAGTGGAGTTCCTGCGTGGACCTCAGGGCACCTTGTTTGGTTCTGGTTCTCTGGCTGGTGCAGTCCGGATTCTGAACAAAGAGCCAGAACTGGATGCATTTGATTACTCCTTGGTTGTTGATATGGGGAATACCGATTCGGGTTCACTACGTCAGCGCTACAACGGCATGGTGAATATCCCCTTGGTAGAAGACAAAGTCGCGCTGCGATTGGTGGGATTTCACCGTGATGAGGAAGGTTATATCGATAACGTAGGTACTGGCGTTGAAAACGCCAATACCCTGGTTGGTAGCGGTGGACGTGCGATCTTAGCAGCTCAGGTGACGGACCGCCTTGACATCAAATTGCTGAGCGCCTACGAAGAAAGCAAGCCGGAAGATTCATTTTTAACCAGCCCACGTTTCGGCGATAAAAAACGTATTTCTGATCGACCAGATCGATTTACCGCCGAGCTAGTTAATCATAATCTGACTGCAGATTATCAGTTTGATAGCGCCGTACTAACAAGTTCATCTTCTTTTACCACTTTCGATCAAGAGTTTTATGTTGACCTCGCTGGCACGTTTCAACAAGCCATTCCCTTCGCGCTGGACGCCGATGGTTACGATGATGTCTTCGTTGAGGAACTGCGCTTAGTCTCAACCGATGGTGATCGGTTTGACTGGGTACTGGGTGGTTTCTATTTCGATAAGCGTCGCCATGTAGATTTTAATTACCGTAGTTCAACTGAGTTCCTCGCGCAACGCGGGTTAACCGGGCTGCCTGACGAATACTATGCGCGTTTTAAAAACTACACCGATATTCTCGAAATTGCTGGTTTTGGTGAGTTGACGTACAACCTCAGTGACACCTTGTCGTTAACGGGTGGACTGCGGTACGGCAGCGTTGAAGTGCAAACTACAACCGAGCCAGGTGGTTACCAAAGTAATTATCTGACCGCGGCCTTGGTTGGTCTAACCGGACCACTGACCGTGTTTGATGTGGAGCCGGGTGCGGGGGAGAAAGCGGAAGAGTCTGGCTTCTCTTACAAAGCCAGTTTGTCGTATCGCCCAAGCTTAAGTTTGACCGCGTACGCCACTTACGCCACGGGTTTTCGTAATCCAGTGGTGAACGCGCGTGCAGGGCAGGGTAGCCTTGTGGATGCAAATGACATTATTGTTCCTCAGGGTGCCGATTCAGATGAATTGAAAAGCTACGAGATCGGCTTAAAGGGAAATTGGCTCGACGGAAACCTCCACGCCAATGTGGCTGCCTACTATATTGACTGGAGTAATATTCAGGTTCAGGCGAATCGCGTTTCTGATTCGGTTCAGTTTGCCACCAACATTGGTCAGGCTGAGAGTAAAGGCATCGAGTTTGAAGTTGGTATGACACCTATGAGTGGTTTGTTCCTCGGCCTAAACGGCGCATTTAATAATGCAGAAGTAACTCGCTTAACCGGTGAAGAAGCAGCAATCTCGGGTGCAGTATTAGGCTCAAGACTGGCTGCGCCGAAGTTTCAGGGCAGTGCGTTTATGAAATACACCTTTGATTTTGGTGCCAATCACGAAGGCTTTGTGAATGCCAGCATTCAACATGTGGGCTCGTATCCGTCGCAGTTTCCGAATCTTCCAGGTAACCCTACCGTGCAAAGTCCAACCTATGACACGACCGAAAGCTATGAGTTAGTGAACTTTAGTTTTGGCGCGTCATTTGGCGACTTAACAATTTCGGCATACGTAGAAAATGCGTTTGATGATAACTCAATCACTTACGTACATCCTGAGCAATTTACCGACAGTCGATATGGCATTGTGCGTCCTCGTACCATCGGTATTCGTCTAAGTAAGGGGATCTAATACGTGAATACAACAGAAAACTTAGGCCGCGCGCCGGGTCAATCCCTGTCCCCCCAAGCCAGACCCGGCGCGCGCGCCTGGTTCGTACTCGCAACACTGTGCATTGTCTATGTGTTGAACTTTCTGGATCGGCAGTTGCTGTCGATATTGGCTAAGCCGATCCAGGACGAACTGGGTGTCACCGACGGTGAGCTTGGCTTAATTACGGGCTTGTACTTTGCGATTTTTTATTGTGTTGTTGGCATTCCAGTTGCATGGTTGGCGGATCGAACCAACCGCGTCCGAGTGCTGGCCATCGCATGTGGTATCTGGAGCGCAGCAACGCTGGCCTGTGGTCTGGCTAAAACTTATCCGCAGTTGGTCGTCGCGCGAATTACCGTAGGCATCGGAGAAGCCGGCGGTGTGCCACCGTCTTATGCCATTATTTCAGACTACTTTCCGCCCGGACGGCGCGGCGCAGCACTTGCACTGTTTAACTTTGGGCCACCGTTAGGTATGGCGCTTGGCGTGGCTTTGGGGGCATCGCTGGCTGAAGCATTTAGTTGGCGTAGTGCTTTTATCACCTTGGGTGTGATTGGTATTTTTGCTGCCGTGTTCGTGGCTGTCTTTGTTAAGGAGCCCAAGCAAGGGGGCTTAGATGCACCCTTACCGGAGCCAGTGGACGCGACTGAAGCGCAAACCGGATTCTGGGCGACCGTTAAAATGTTTTTCACGCGGCCAGTTTTGCTACTGGTGTCGTTGGCCTGTGGTGCAATTCAATTCGTGACCTACGCGACCTTAAACTTCACAACCTTGTTTCTGATGCGAGAAAAGGGGATGAGTTTGAGTGAGTTGGCAATCTACTACTCTTTGTTGCTTGGCATCGGTGTGAGCGCGGGCATGTACGCCTCTGGTTGGTTGGTTGACCGCTTCGGCGCGCGCAGTAAAACCGCCTATGCGCTGGTGCCAGCCATTGGGCTTACCGCTGCGATACCATTCTTTCTCGGCTTCGTCTGGGCACCGGGTTGGCCACTGGCATTGCTCTTTCTGATCGGGCCAACGTTCTTTAATTATTTTTATTTATCACCGAGCGTGGCTTTGGTGCAGGAGTCGGTACGCCCCAATCAGCGCGTGATGGCTGGTGCGCTGCTGTTGTTAGTAATGAATCTGATCGGCCTCGGGCTGGGGCCAACATATCTCGGCGCTATGAGTGATTACTTGCGCCCGGATTATCCGAATAATTCACTGCAAATCGCTTTTTATACCCTGACGCCGTTTTATCTATTGGCATCAGGACTGTTTGTCTTATTAGCACGTGCCTTGAAGCGAGAAGCGGCAATGCACGCGGGAGTTTAAAGGAATGAAACTAAGCTTAGTTGTGTCTTTTAGTATTGGTTTGTTGCTGGTCCAGAGTAGCGCGGTAGCCGATGTATCATTTAAGCCGATATCGGTTAAAGCACCGGTCGGTGAAATTATCGGTGCGACCGATGCCGAGGTCGCGGTGTTTAAAGGTATTCCGTACGCTCAACCACCTATCGGTGAGCGACGTTGGAAGCCACCGTTACCGGTTGCTGCATTCGATGCGCCGTTTGCGGCCAAGGAATTTGGCAAGGTGTGTGTCCAACCTAAACCGGTTGCCGCTAGCGTGTATGCCAGTGCGCCAAAATCGATGAGTGAAGATTGTCTCTCGCTCAATATTTGGATGCCACAAAACGCGGAGAATGCACCGGTTTTTGTTTGGATCCATGGCGGTGCCCTGCGGGCTGGTGCTAGTGATGAAGCAATGTACGATGGGACCGCTCTAGCGAAACGCGGTGTTATTGTGGTATCGATTAACTACCGTCTCGGCGTACTTGGCTATTTGGCGCATCGTGAATTGAGCGCCGAATCAGAAGCGGGTATTTCGGGGAATTACGGCTTACTGGATCAGATGGAAGCGTTACGGTGGATACGAAATAACATTGCTGCGTTCGGTGGTAATGCTGAAAACGTCACCATTGCCGGTGAATCAGCGGGGGCGCTTAGTTCGATGTACTTGATGGGCGCACCGATTGCACAGGGGCTCTACCATAAAGTCATCATGCAAAGCTCATACATGATTACCAGTCCGGAATTGCGTGAGGCGCATTATGGTATGCCAGCCGCTGAAACGGTCGGTGACTATGTCACCGAAAAACTGGGCGCGAAGAACCTTGCTGACTTGCGCGCGATGGATGCCATCACGGTGACTGAGCAAGCACTGAAGGCCGGCTATGTGCCATGGGGCACGGTTGACGGTGTGGTGCTTCCTAAACAGTTGGTCGATACGTTTGATCAAGGTGAACAAGCTGCGGTACCCGTGATGATCGGTTTCAACAGTGGTGAAATTCGATCACTGCGTTTTTTAGCAGGTGAAACCCCGGCCAATCCAGCAACCTATAAGTCACTGATTAAAGAGCGCTACGGTGATTTGACCGACGCGTTTTTAAAACAGTACCCGG
>JAUHZM010000119.1 GCA_030426005.1 Gammaproteobacteria bacterium | reverse complement strand
TTTGGCTATATCAATTTCAATCCGCCGCTGGCTGGCAGGTTATTGCTGATCTTGTGGTGGCTTGCGTTTTGATTATGGTGTGGTTGGTGCCGGATGCGAAGCGCAAGGGTGTCGCGGTGTGGCCATTCATCCTTTTAACGGCCACATTGGGTTCATTTGGTGCCTTATTCTACCTGGTGATTCACGGTGGTCAGGAGCGCGCATTTTGATCTCACGAGTGGATGACCTCGGCGTGGTGGTTCTGCTGCTTGCCGCACTGGTCCACGCATTGCCACTGCTCGGTGTCTTAGGTGGTGATCAGCTGCAAAAGCTTTATGCGGTGCAGACCGATGATCCGGCCCTCTTGTTGTTGCTCCGGCACCGAGCCGTTTTGTTTGCGGTGCTGGCCGCTGTCTTTGTGTACTGCGCGATGTCGCCCAGTTTACGTTCTGTCGGTCTATTGATGGTACTAGTTTGTACAGCTTCCTTCGTGCTGCTGGCACAACTTTGCGGCGATGCGATGAACCCAGCACTCAAGCGCGTGTTTTGGGTCGACGTCATTCTGGTAAGCCTCTCGGCGAGTGTGTTGTTGATGAAGGTCGGTACGGGAGTTCTCAGCGTTAAGGCGTAGCTAGTTTGTCTGGCAAATCTGGGTATACTGGAGGCATATAATAATGAGAGGAGACACACCACATGCATCAAGCTGAGAAAGACATCCGAACCCAACTCGCCGCCTGTTATCGAATTTTTGATTACATGGGTTGGAGTGAGTTGATCTATAACCACATCACCGTCAAGGTGCCGGGCGAGGAAGGGCATTTTTTGATCAATCCCTACGGTCTGCACTACAAGGAGGTCACGGCGTCAAATCTGGTGAAGGTGGATATTCATGGCAAGGTGGTGGAAGACACCGATTACGCCGTCAACCCTGCAGGCATGCTGATTCACAGCGCGATTCATGGCGCGCGTGACGACGCACATTGCATTGGCCATATTCACTCTACTGCTGGCATGACGGTTGCCTGTCAGCAAGACGGTTTGCGCATCGACAATTTTTACTCAGTGCTGTTGCACAAACGCGTGGCCTATCATGATTTTCATGGCATCACCGTGATGGACGGCGAAAAAGAAGAGTTAATCGCCAGCCTCGGTGACAAGAACTTTCTTATTTTACGCAGCCACGGCTTGTTAACTTGCGGTCGCACGATTCAGGAAATGTTTTTGAATATGACCCTATTGCAGCGCTCTTGTGAGATTCAGGTGTCAGTCGATCAAACCGGGCGTCCGATCGTGCCTGTGGCCGAGTCGATCGGTGAGATGACCGGCCAGCTACTCAAAATGCAAATGCAAGCGAGCGGTGGTGAGCCGGATGGTGGCCTGGAGTTTGCGGCCTTACAGCGACTGGTTGACCGTGAAGACGATTCGTATCGCGACCTGTAAGCAGCTGGCCGGTATTTAGTTCCGAAAACCGCCAGTAAAGTGTGGCGCATGGTCTAGAATGAGACCATGAGCCAAATTCAGGACACCGCTACTCAGGCACGTTATGCCATCGCTCGTCGCGCGCGTGATGCGCGCTTTGACGGCGAGTTTTTTATTGCCGTTAAAACGACCGGAATCTACTGTCGTCCGATTTGTCCGGCCACGCCGCCCTTAGAGCGTAATGTGCGCTACTACGCGACGGCGATATCGGCAGCTGAGGCCGGGTTTCGCCCGTGCCTACGTTGCCGACCTGACAGCGCCCCACATTCATTTGCTTGGATAGGCACCGACACCAGTTTTCATCGCGCTCTGCGTTTGATTAATGACGGTGCACTGCAGGACGGCTCGATCTCAGACTTAGCGGCACGTCTCGGTGTGTCCGATCGCTACCTGCGCCAGCTATTTAGCGATAAGTTGGGTACCTCGCCCAAACGATACGCGATTTATCAGCAATGTTTGTTCGCTAAAAAGCTTTTGCATGAGACATCGTTACCAGTCACTGATATTGCCTTTGCCGCCGGTTTTCGTAGCGTGCGGCGCTTCAATGAGGCGATGCGCGCCGAGTTGGGAATGCCGCCGAGTAAAATTCGCCAACCGAACGCAAAGAGTCGTTCAGTGGTTACGCTGAAAGTGCACTACCGTCCCCCCTATGATTGGTCCGCACTACAACAGTTTTTAGCGCTGCGTGCGATTGATGGATTGGAGGTCGTGACCGAATCAAGCTACGGGCGTAGTTTTCAGCTCGGGTCGACGCGGGGCTATTTCTGTGTTCGTCCGCAGCTCGAGAAGCACTATTTTGACGTGGATATTCACGTTGAGGACACGCGCCAACTCAATAAGGTATTGCAGCATGTGCGTGTGATGCTGGACGCGGATGCGCCGATCACGGATATAGACCAGCATTTGTCGACGCTGTTGGCTGAGTCACTTCGCTACCAACCTGGGTTGCGGATTCCCGGCATCTGGAGCGTGTTCGAAGCCGGTGTTCGTGCCGTGCTGGGTCAGCAAGTTTCTGTGTCTGCGGCGCACAAGTTGGTCACTAGTTTGGTACATGCCTTGGGTGAGCCCGCTGAATTCACGGGATTTTCGGGTCAGCGCTTTTTTCCAACCCCAGAATCCGTGCTTGACAGTGATTTAGCCTTTCTAAGAATGCCGGGTTCTCGAAAAGCAACCCTACACGCACTGGCTCAACATTACCTTGAGTCACAGAACCCAGACGACGTTGACGCCTGGCAGGCAATCAAAGGCATCGGTCCGTGGACATTAAACTACGTGAGACTGCGAGCCTGCCGCAACCCCGATGTGTGGTTGGAAGGTGACGCAGGTCTGCGTAATGCTTTGGCTGCCATCAAAGCCCCAATCGATCCGGATTTTGCGCGACCATGGCGAAGTTACCTCACCTTTCAGCTATGGCGTCAACTGACTGACTAGCTCAACTCCTATTTGAGGATAGAAAAATGGTTTTTTATGACACATTGGAATCGCCACTTGGTCAAATTTTACTCGCTGCAACTGAGCGAGGTCTGAGTGCGGTGGCGTTTACCGATGATGCGCCTGAGCAGCGTGCGAATGCGATCACCGATCAGGCGAAACACCAGTTGCAGGCCTATTTTGACGCCGGGTTACGAGACTTTACCGTGCCGATCGATGTTCAAGGCACTGCGTTTCAGCGACAAGTTTGGCGCGCACTAGCACGTATTCCATTTGGTCAGACACGCGCCTATCGTGATGTCGCTGAGCAAATCGGTAACCCAAAAGCGGTACGCGCAGTTGGTCTGGCGAATGGCAAGAACCCAGTGGCGATTATCGTGCCCTGTCATCGCGTGATTGGCGCCGACGGCTGTTTGACTGGGTATGCTTCGGGCGTGGATCGCAAGGCCTGGTTGTTGAATCACGAGGGCGCCTTGTAACTCACTTCTTTCTGCCATCAGCATCACTTATACTGTTGTCACTCTCATCAACAAGGAATGACTATGACTGTACCTAACGATTCTAACCCTTACGCCATTACCCCGAAAGCCGATCTGCAGTCCGGGGGCACGAGTGCCAACCTGCGCTATGCAGGTTTTTGGATACGCTTGGCAGCGTCTATTATTGATACCATCGCCATTATGATCATCGTCATGCCATTGCTGTTTATGATTTACGGCGGCGATATGCTGACACAAGGCAATATGTCGAATGGCTTCTGGGATGTGATGATCAGCTACGTACTGCCAGCCGTGTTATCAATCGCGCTCTGGGTTACCTTTGGTGGAACACCCGGTAAGCGGTTGCTCGGCTTGCGCATCGTTAATGAAAAGACCTTGCAGCATCTCACTTGGCCGGTGGCCTTGGTTCGGTATCTAGGTTATTACCTCAGTATGCTGGTGCTGTTCCTCGGGTTTGTCTGGGTGGCGTTCGACCGTAAAAAGAAAGGTTGGCATGATCATCTAGCGGGCAGTATCGTGATCTACGACTAAGCCAAATTACACCGCATGACTTTAAAAAGGGCAGTCATTCGCGTGACGGCCCTTTTTTGTTTTACAGCTGTTTAATAATAGGTTTCATGCCCGCGTGACCAGAGTGGTTTACACTGTGTAGCTCTAAAAACATAGGGTCAATGAAGCCTACCTATTCAAGACATGAATACCGGATACGGTAGCTTTAATGAGACAATATGTCGCATAATACGGGGCGAATTTTGGGACCTTCCTGCCCATTAAAGAAAAATACCAACCAGAGGCCAACTTGATGTTTAAAGGTAGCGCAATAACGGTCACGATGCTCGACGGTGGCATCGCTGAACTGAATTTTGATTTGCAGGGCGAATCAGTAAACAAATTTAATACTCAAACGGTGCTGGAGCTTGAAGAAGCACTCGGCATTTTGGACGACTCAGACGACGTCAAAGGTTTGCTATTAACCAGTAGCAAAGGGGTTTTCCTAGTTGGCGCGGATATTACTGAATTCGTGCCCCTGTTTGGCAAGGGTGAAGGTCAGGTTGGGTCACACTTGGCGAAAAACCACGATAACTTCAATTTACTCGAAGACCTTGACTTCCCAACCTGTATCGCAATCAATGGCTACGCCATGGGTGGTGGTTTAGAGCTGGCATTGGCATGTGATTTCCGCATTATGAGCACGGCTGCCAAAGTCGGCCTGCCAGAAACCAAGTTGGGCATCATTCCAGGTTGGGGCGGCACAGTTCGCTTACCTCGGGTTGCCGGTGCCGATACCGCAATCGACTGGATTTGTTCCGGTAAGGAGCAGCGTCCTGATGTGGCGCTCAAAGCAGGCGTGGTGGATGGCGTTGTTGAGCCAGAACACCTGCGCGACGCGGCGCTCGCAGTGCTAAAAGATGCAATCGAAGGCAAGCTGGATTACGAAGCGCGTCGTGACCAAAAAACTGAACCGCTTAAGTTGAATGAAACTGAAGCGATGATGGTGTTCGAAACTTCGAAGGCTTTTGTTGCAGGCATGGCGGGTCCGAATTACCCAGCACCAGTGGTTGCGATTGAGTGCATGCAGCAAGCTGCGCGTAAATACCGCGACGATGCAATTGCGATTGAGCGTGCGGGCTTTGAAAAAGTGGCCAGCACCAGTGTTGCTGAAGCCTTGGTTGGCTTGTTCCTGAGTGACCAGTTGATCGGTAAGAAAGCCAAAGGCTGGGAAAAACAGGCAGACAAAAAAGTCGAACGTGCTGCGGTTCTGGGTGCCGGCATTATGGGCGGTGGTATCGCCTATCAGTCTGCGTACAAAGGCACGCCAATTAAAATGAAAGACATCAACCAGGCTGGTTTGGACTTAGGCTTGTCCGAAGCCAATAAGCTGCTGGCGAAACAAGTGAACCGTGGCCGCATGACAGTTGAGAAAATGGGCTCAATTTTAGCCTCAATCGACCCAATGCTGACTTACGACGGTTTCGAAGATGTTGATGTCGTGGTTGAAGCGGTGGTTGAAAACCCGAAAGTGAAACACGCCGTGTTGGCGGACGTTGAAAAGCAGGTGTCAAAAGACACGGTGATTGCGTCAAATACCTCCACGATTTCAATCAGCTATCTGGCGGAAGCGCTGGAGCGCCCAGAAAATTTCTGCGGTATGCACTTTTTCAACCCAGTGCACGCCATGCCGCTGGTCGAAGTTATTCGCGGTGAGAAAACTTCTGACACAGCAATTGCGCGCACTGTTGCCTACGCTAATGCGATGGGCAAGAAAGCGATTGTTGTGAATGACTGCCCTGGCTTCCTAGTTAACCGTGTTCTGTTCCCATACTTCGCTGGTTTTATGGGCTTGGTGCGCGATGGTGCCGACTTCCAGCAAATTGATAAATTGATGGAGCGTTTTGGTTGGCCGATGGGACCTGCTTACCTGATGGACGTGGTTGGTATCGATACTGGTAACCACGCTGAACAGGTAATGGCGGATGGTTTCCCAGATCGCATGACTAAGGAATTCAAAACCGCTGGTGATGTGATGTTCGAAAACGATCGTTACGGCCAGAAGAATGGCAAAGGCTTCTATTTGTACGAGAACGACAAGCGCGGTAAGCCGAAGAAAGTGGTGGATCCAGAAGCCTATGAGTTGCTGAAACCGGTGGTGGCTGAGTCTAAAGAATTCGATAAAGATGAGATCATTGCGCGGATGATGATCCCGATGGCAACCGAGCTGGCGCGTTGCTTAGAAGAAGGCATCGTCGGATCAGCGCCAGAAGCCGATATGGCCTTGGTCTACGGCGTAGGCTTCCCGCCTTTCCGCGGTGGTCTTTTCCGCTGGATTGACAACATGGGCATCGAAAAATTCGTTGCCATGTGTGACCAGTACAAGCATCTGGGTAAGCTTTACGAAGCAACAGAGGCACAACGCGAAATGGCAGCGAACGGCGGCCAATACTACACGCTATAACCGGAACAAATTTTAGGTAGAACCATTATGAGTACTAATACAAAACCGCAGCCAAGAGATGCTGTTATTGTGGATTTTGCACGCACCGCGATGGGTCGTTCAAAAGGTGGCTGTTTCCGTAACACGCGTGCGGATGAGTTGAGCGCCGAGGTAATTAAAGGCTTACTGGCTCGCAACGAAGCTATCGACCCTGAAGAGATTGATGATTTGATTTGGGGCTGTGTGATGCAGCGTGATGAGCAAGGCTTCAACTTGGCGCGTTTCGTCGGTTTGATGGCCGGCTTGCCGCATACGGTGCCAGCGCAAACAGTGAATCGTCTGTGCGGTTCTTCGATGTCTGCAATGCACACTGCAGCGGCCAACATTATGGCGGGTCTCGGTGACATCTACATCGTTGGCGGTGTTGAGCACATGGGCCACCTGGATATGAACAAAGGTGCTGACCCGAATCCCGAACTGGGTCTGTATGCAGCAAAGGCGGCTGGCAGCATGGGCATGACCGCCGAATTGCTGGCTATGATGCACGGCATCAAGCGTGAAGACATGGATGAATTTTCCGCGCGTTCACACCACTTGGCCGCTAAGGCGCGCGCTGAAGGCAAGTTCGACAAAGAGATTATCCCAGTCATGGGACACGACGATATTGGACGTCCGTTTATGGTGACGCAAGATGAAACCATCCGCGAAGACACCACAGTCGAAGGTCTCGCCGCGTTGCGCCCGGTGTTTAATCCAAAAGGCGGCACGGTGACAGCCGGTTCGTCTTCGCAAATCACCGATGGTGCATCCGGCATGATCATTATGTCGGCCGAACGCGCTGATGCGTTGGGTATCGCGCCTAAAGCACGCATCACAGCTATGACTCTGGCTGGTGTAGATCCTTCGATCATGGGCTACGGACCGGTACCTTCCACTGAGAAGGCATTGGATCAACTAGGTCTGACGATGGACGACATTGATTACGTTGAGTTGAACGAAGCGTTCGCTGCGCAATCTTTGCCGGTCTTGAAAGACCTTGATCTGCTGGATGAGATGGACGACAAAGTCAACGTGCACGGCGGTGCGATTGCGCTGGGTCACCCATTTGGTTGCTCAGGTACGCGTATCTCCGGTTCGTTGTTGACCGTGATGGAACAGCGTGATCTGACGCTGGGTGTGTCCACCATGTGTATTGGCGGTGGGCAGGGGATCGCCCTGGCGATTGAACGGACCGCTTGAGGCGGGCGTCGGACTGGGGCTCTGCCCCAGACCCCGGGATTTTTTGGAACAGAGAAGGTTTAGAGGACCGCTTCGATCAGCAGCGTGAGTGCCCCGCCTGCGACAAGACCACCAATGTTAGCAAGGATAATCCAGCTCCAGAAGCCGTTGCGTTTGGGCTCTTGCGGGTTGGATTGTGCGATCAGCGCTGCCTCGACCAGACCCGGCAGGCGCGGGCCGAAGCGGGTGAGCACGCGCGCGGTTTTGTAGAGGTCTGTGACGATGGCCTTGGGGCCGATGGATTTCTGGATGTAGTCCGTGACCACCGGCGACGCGACCTGCCAGATGTTCATGTTGGGATTGAGGCTGCGCGCGACGCTTTCGACCACGACCATGGTGCGTTGCAGCAGGATCAGTTCGGTGCGGGTTTCCATGCCGAACCGTTCCGTCACCTCGAACAGGTAGCTCAGCAGGTTGCCCATCGAGATATGCGAGGCATCCATGCCGAAAATCGGCTCTCCCACGGCGCGCAGCGCACGGGCGAACTCGTCCACGTCTCGATCGGCGGGCACATACCCGGCCTCGAAATGCACCTCGGCCACGCGTTGATAGTCGCGCTTGATGAAGCCATAGAGTATCTCGGCATAGACCTTGCGGGTGTATTCGTCGATATGCCCCATGATCCCGAAATCATAGGCGATGATCTCGCCCGAGGGCGCGACCTTGAGGTTGCCCTGATGCATATCGGCATGGAAATACCCGTCGCGCAGCGCATGGCTCAGGAACAGTTGCAAGACCCGCTCGCCCAGCGCCACACGGTCATGCCCGGCAGCGTCCAGCGCCGCATTGTCGCCCAGCGGCACGCCATCGGCCCAACCCATCGTCATCACCCGGCGCGGCGACCGCAGGGCCGCCCGACAGCGCGCGTGCGAGATCGGCCGACGTCGCGAGCATCGGACGTCGTTTGCCGGATTCCTGCACGGACAGCACCATGCCGTCGCCGGCTGTTTCGCCGCTCGGCACGGGCATCGAAAACTCGTCGACTCCCTGGTGATTGTCGATGCCGCACAGATGCACGATGTCGGG
>JAUHZM010000118.1 GCA_030426005.1 Gammaproteobacteria bacterium | reverse complement strand
CAGTGATGGCCGCCAAAGATGGTGATCCGCAAAAGGTAGTGTATGAAGTCGCGGATTTATGGTTTCACACCATGCTGTTATTAGTACAACAGGGCGAATCACCAGAGTCAGTACTCAATGAGTTGGCGCGCCGCATGGGCACCAGTGGCATAGACGAGAAAAATGCCCGCACACAGAACAAATAGTTAATCGCGTATGCATCGGCATGCGCCGGATACAGAGGAATAAATCATGGGATTAGGTGGAATTTCAATTTGGCAGTTACTGATCGTGTTGGTCATTGTGGCGCTGATTTTTGGCACCAAGAAGCTACGCGGTGTGGGCAGTGATCTCGGCGGTGCAGTAAAGGGTTTCAAAAAAGCCTTGAATGACGACGCAGAGAAAAATGAGGAAACTGTCGAAGAGACTGAAAAGTCAGACGCGGAGACCAAATAAGCTACCGCAATGTTAGATATCGGTTTCTTTGAACTGTTGGTGGTCGCCTTTGTGTTGATCATCGTGATGGGGCCAGAGCGCCTGCCAGAGGTCGCGCAGAAGGCGGCATTCTTTATTCGTAAAGCGCGGCAGGGTATGTATCGTCTACGCAGTGAAATGCAGTCCGAAATCGAAGGCACGCCGTTTGAAGATTTGGAGAACGCCAAGCGCGAAATGGCGGACTTCAAAAATGATATTAAACAGTTTGGCCGTGATCTCGCTGATTCCGCTGAAAAGCCCAGTAAGCCAGTGGATGCCGGTAACAAAAACCAATCTGATTCCTAAGCGCAGTGGCTTTGCCATGATGCGCCTCTACTTCACGTATACCATCGCGACCTGCTCATGACTGATCCAGTACAGGAAAATAAGGAATCGTTTGTCTCACATCTGGTTGAGCTACGAAACCGTCTGTTGTGGGCGTCTGGCGCGGTGTTGCTGGTGTTTATCTGCCTAGTCCCGTTCGCCAGCGACATTTATTCGTGGTTCGCGGAACCCTTGCTGCGTAGCCTGCCGGAAGGTGGCAATATGATTGCGGTTGATCCGCATGGCACATTCTTTATTCCCTTCAAACTCGCCTTTGCTGTAGCGTTTGCGATTTGCGTGCCCTGGGTGTTGTATCAAGTCTGGGCTTTTGTTGCACCTGGCTTGTATCGCAATGAGAAGCGGATCGTGTTGCCGCTGATTGTGTCATCCACCGTGTTGTTTTATTTAGGCGTCTTGTTCGCCTATTTTGTCGTGTTTCCGCTCATCTTCGAATTCTTTGCCAAGATGACGCCAGAAGGCGTGGCGTTAACACCGGATATTGGCTCCTATATGAGCTTCGCCTTGAGCCTATTCTTTGCATTTGGCATCGCTTTTGAGGTGCCGGTGGCTATTGTTTTGCTGACTCGCTTGGGTGTGATTTCCGCTGAAGGCGTCGCCAAACAACGCCCCTACTTTATTCTTGGCGCGTTCGTCATTGGCATGTTGATGACGCCGCCTGACCCATTTTCGCAAATCATGCTGGCGGTGCCGGTGTGTTTACTCTTTGAAATCGGATTGTTTTTTGCTCGTCGTCTGGAGAAACGCCAGACCGACACAGCATCCGAAGAAGCTTAATAAAAGGTAAGTCATGACCGCAACGGTAATCGACGGTAAAAAAATCGCTCAAGAAATTCGCAACGAAGCCAAGACAGAGGCCGCAGTACTGGTTGAGGCTGGTGTACAACCCTGCTTGGTCGTCGTGTTGGTTGGTGCAGATCCAGCATCAAAAGCCTATGTTGGCAGTAAAGTAAAAGCGTGCGAGGAAACCGGGATTAAGTCGATCAAAATCGAAATGCCCGCCACCGCGTCCGAGGACGAGTTAATGACGGAGATCGACCGCCTGAACGAGGATGCCAGTGTGCACGGAATCTTGGTGCAATTACCTTTGCCGAAGCACATGGATGAAGACCGCGTTACCGAACGTATTGATCCAGCCAAAGACGTGGATGGGTTTCACCCAGAGAATGTCGGCAAGCTCAGCATTGGCATTGACTGCCTAACACCATGCACACCGTCGGGTATCCCAGAGCTAATTACGCGCAGCGGCATTACTATGTCCGGGAAGCATGCCGTGGTGATTGGCCGCAGCAACATCGTTGGCAAACCGATGATGAATATTCTGGTGCAAAAGGGCGAAAAAGCTAACTGCACCGTTACTTGTTGCCACAGCGGCACGCAAAACTTGACGCAGTTTACCCAGCAAGCGGACATCTTGATTGCGGCGATTGGCGTACCGGAATTCGTCACGGCTGACATGGTCAAACCTGGCGCTACAGTGATCGACGTTGGTATCAACCGGGTGGACGATGCCGATGCACCGCGTGGATACCGTTTAGTTGGTGACGTCGATTACGCGTCAGTTGCACCGAAAGCAGGTGCAATTACACCCGTTCCTGGCGGCGTCGGCCCGATGACGGTGGCGATGTTAATGAAAAACACCACCAAAGCAGCGCGGATGATTCACGGCTTAGCGTAACTCGCCTACTCGGAGGTCTCGTTTAAGGCTTCTTGGTGATCTCGCTTAAGGCTTCAATTAGCACAGACATTTCTTGGTCGGTGCCGATTGAGATGCGTAGGAAGTCTTTCAATCGCGGGCGGTCAAAATAACGCACAATAATATTGCGAGCGCGCAAGGCCTCAAACATCGTTTTTGCACTGTACTCTGGATGCGTGGCAAACACAAAATTTGCGGCTGATGGCAGCACCTTGAACCCTAAGGTCTGCAACGCATCAACTGATTGCGTTCGCGTGCGTATTACGCGGTCGCGCATCTGCTCAAAGTAGACGTCATCCTCAAATGCCGCCTTAGCACCTGCCAAAGCCAGTGCACTCAATGCATAAGGATGAAAACTATTTTTAACCCGCTCCAGGCCGCGGATCAGCGCTGGGTCGCCAATCGCAAACCCGACACGCAGCCCCGCCAAGCCGCGTGATTTTGACAGCGTCTGGATCACCAGCAGGTTGGGGAATTCGTTCACTAACGCGGTGGCGCTTTTGCCACCAAAGTCAACGTAGGCTTCATCCACCACCACGACCGAATACCGATTGCGCTGTAGTAGCGCGCGGATCGCGTCCAGACCAAGATTAATGCCTGTCGGCGCGTTCGGATTGGCAAAAATAATACCGCCGTTGTCCTGATGATAGTCATCGATATTCAAGGTAAAGTCGTCCCGCAACGGAACTTCCTGGTAGGCAATATCAAACAAGCCGCAATACACCGGATAAAAGCTATAAGTAATATCCGGAAACAACAGTGGTTTGGCGTGTTTTAACAGTGCTCGAAACGTATGCGCTAGCACCTCGTCAGAACTGTTGCCCACAAACACCCAGTCTGGCTGCACGCCATGGTACTGCGCAATGGTCGCTTTCAACGCGCCGGCATTGGGGTCCGGGTACTTACGTAGGTCCTGGTTTGTTGCTTGTTGGATCGCTGCTAGAACTCGCGGCGATGGCCCGTAAGGGTTTTCGTTGGTATTCAGCTTGATTAACTTGTTTAATTTGGGCTGCTCGCCAGGCACATACGGAGTGAGTTCGTGTACGATATCCGACCAGTATTGGCTCATGATTGTCAGCAGGAAAAGAGGTTTATTCAGCGTGCGTTAATACTAGCATTGCTATTGTGCAGCTGTGCAGACAAATTAGTGCTGGCTGTGTTGCAAATAAAACACGTAGAGGACTGTTCGGCTGATATAGTTTGTCGCATACTTTACTCAAATAAATTTTCCCACGTTAAGAGGGCAATATGAAAAAATTTAAACTGTCATCGATTATCAGTGCAGGTGTGTTGGTTTCCGGACTTGCGGTTTCCGTGACGGCGTCTGTGGCCAATGCGCAAAGCAATTACGGCGCGAATAATGCCTATGTCACAATTTATGAAGACTGTGATTTCCGTGGTAATAGCCGCAATGTTGATATCGGCGAGTATCGCAGCCTGAAGACACTGCGTTTTGCCAATGACCGTATGTCGTCGATCAAAGTCCCGCCAGGCATGAGCGTGACTATTTTTGAGCACGACAACTACGGTGGCGCGTATGCCACAATCGATCGCGACATTGCTTGCTTCGACCGTAACTGGAATGACCAGGTAAGTTCAATGCGCGTGACTTACGACCGACGCGATAGCCGCCCAGTTGGCGAGCGTGATCGTCGTGGTTACGGCCCGCGTGTTGGCAGCGATGATCGCGGTGAGCCAGTGCGTCGCAATGAGCAGCCACGTCAGGTACAACAGCAACCACGTAATAACCAGAACCGCACTATCCGTAATGAGTGTTTTAACTTCCGCGCTTACACCGACGGTGGCAATGGTGGCCTGCGCTTCCACGGCAAAGAAGATTATTATCGTTTTGACCGTAAACCTGCCAGTGCACGCATCTGTCACAATGGTGCGCTCACCATGGAAATGACCAAGACAGAACGATCAACCGGAGTCACGGTGGAAATTGACGGTAATCGTTATCGTTTCGCGCCGAATGAGAAGGAAGACGAGTTGAAAAACAACTGGTACCGTAAATACATTCGCCTGCGCGTAGGCCGATAGCACCAGTCGTTAATCAGAAGTCACAACAAGCCTCACAGCCGCAATGCTGTGGGGCTTTTCTGCTTTTGGCGTATCGATAATGAAATGTCGCTAAATAGTTGATCGAATAACTTGAAATTTTACACTTGGCCTCCACAAGATAATTTATGCCTTTCTTCATCCTCGTTTTTCTGTTCATCCTCATGCCAATCATGGAGATCAGCCTGCTCATTCGTGTGGCCGGTCAGATTGGTATCTTGAATACGGTGGCTTTTGCCCTCTTCACGGCTGTGTTGGGCGCCTATTTGGTTAAGCAACAGGGTATGGCGACACTGGCGAAACTACAGGAAGAAGCTAATGCGGGTCGGGTGCCGGCACGGCAGATTGTGGAAGGCGTTGCGCTGTTGGTCGCAGGTGCTGTGTTGTTAACACCCGGATTCATTACTGACGCATTTGGATTTGCGTTGTTGATTCCACCGGTACGCATCGCACTGATTAATTTGGTGGCACAGAAAGTTTTTGCCAATGGTCAGGTTGTTTATAGTTATACCAGTTACGCAGACACAAGCAACCAGAACACAAGACAAGCAGGCTCACGGAGCGTTAATGGCACTGTCATTGACGGCGAGTACACTGCGGCTCCAGACGAGGAAAAATAATCTAGGTCAAAGGGTTGACTTTGACTAACTCGTCCATATTATTAGCACTCCCAAGGGGCGAGTGCTAATTTAAGCAAACCCCGCTTGTTTAACACTTTATTATTGCAAACATATATTGGAGGCAAAACGAATGGCTATTCGTCCACTTCATGACCGCGTGCTTGTTCGTCGCAACGAAGAAGAGACTACTTCAGCTGGCGGTATCATCTTGACTGATTCAGCAAAAGAAAAACCAGTCCAAGGCGAAGTGATCGCCGCGGGCAATGGAAAAATTTTAGACAACGGCGAAGTACGTCCGTTGGATGTCAAAGTTGGCGACAAAGTGCTGTTCGGCAAATACGCTGGCACTGAAGTCAAAGTTGACGGTGAAGAATTGCTGGTGATGCGTGAAGACGACATCGTTGGCGTGGTTGAGTAAGTACTCCCCTTCCCCAATTCACGGTCTTATCGACCCCTGGTTTTAAATTGAACAAATTAAGTAGAGGAATTTGAAATGTCAGCAAAAGACGTAAAATTCGGAGATGACGCGCGCGCTAAGATTCTGGCCGGCGTTAACATTTTGGCCGACGCGGTCAAAGTAACACTGGGCCCTAAAGGCCGCAACGTGGTACTGGATAAATCATTCGGTGCACCAACTGTGACTAAAGACGGTGTGTCTGTTGCCAAAGAAATCGAGTTGGAAGACAACTTCGAAAACATGGGCGCGCAGTTGGTTAAAGAAGTTGCTTCAAAAACTAACGACGTAGCTGGTGACGGTACAACAACTGCGACTGTATTGGCTCAAGCCATGGTTAAAGAAGGTTTGAAAGCGGTTGCCGCTGGCATGAACCCAATGGACCTAAAACGTGGTATCGACAAAGCCGTTGTTGCGGCTGTTGAAGAGCTGAAGTCACTTTCTAAGCCTTGCGAAAACGCAAAAGAAATCGCGCAAGTTGGTACTGTTTCTGCAAACTCTGACGAGTCTGTCGGTAACATCATTGCTGAAGCAATGGACAAAGTTGGCAAAGAAGGCGTGATCACCGTTGAAGAAGGTCAAAGCCTGGAGAACGAACTGGACGTGGTTGAAGGTATGCAATTCGACCGTGGTTACCTGTCTCCATACTTCGCTAACAAGCAAGAAACAATGGTTGCTGACCTTGAGAACCCATTCGTTTTGTTGCACGACAAGAAGATCTCAAACATTCGCGACCTGTTGCCAACTCTGGAAGCCGTTGCTAAATCGGGCCGTCCGTTGTTGATCATTGCAGAAGACGTTGAAGGCGAAGCTCTGGCGACCTTGGTTGTGAACAACATCCGTGGCATCGTAAAAGTATGTGCAGTTAAAGCACCTGGTTTCGGTGATCGTCGTAAAGCCATGTTGGAAGACATCGCGGTTCTGACTGGCGGTCGTGTGATCTCTGAAGAAGTGGGCATGAGCCTGGAAGGCGTCACGCTGGAAGACCTGGGTTCTGCTAAGCGTGTGCAAGTTTCTAAAGAGAACAGCACCATCATCGACGGCATGGGCGACGCGAAACAAATCGAAGATCGCGTAAATCAAATCCGTGCGCAAATCGAAGAATCAACGTCTGACTACGACAAAGAGAAAATGCAAGAGCGTGTGGCTAAATTGGCTGGCGGTGTTGCATTGATCAAAGTTGGCGCAGCCACTGAAGTTGAAATGAAAGAGAAGAAAGCGCGCGTTGAAGATGCATTGCATGCAACTCGTGCAGCGGTTGAAGAAGGTGTGGTACCTGGTGGTGGTGTTGCTCTGGTTCGCACACTGGACGCGGTAGCGAAAGTGAAAGGCGACAACGCAGACCAAGAAGCTGGTATCAAAGCGATTCTGAAAGCAATCGAAGCGCCATTGCGTCAAATCGTTGCGAACGGTGGTGACGATGCGTCTGTTGTTCTGAACGAAGTTCGTAACAACAAAGGCACTTACGGTTATAACGCAGGAACTGGTGAGTACGGCGACATGATCGAAATGGGTATTCTTGACCCAACTAAAGTAACGCGTACAGCACTGCAACACGCAGCGTCTATCGCCAGCATGATCATCACAACTGAAGCGATGATCACTGACGTGCCAAAAGACGAGTCCGCACCTGCAATGCCTGATATGGGCGGCATGGGCGGTATGGGCGGCATGATGTAAGAGCCCTGGTCTAAACATCTCGCTCAACGCGAAGTAAAAAACCCGGTATCTAACGATGCCGGGTTTTTTTTGTCTGATCGAGTTGTATTTAGCGCTGAAACGCCTTGAACGCGTGAAATTCCCATTTACGGATCGCCAACACCATGCTCGTTCCATGGCGTGTGCCGAACGGTTGTTTGCTGTCGTCATTGCTCAACTCATCATAGAGTTCGCCAACGTTATTGATGCGGTCGATCAACTGTAAAATCGATTTCTCTGACAGATCACCGATTTTCACCACGCGTGTGGCGTGATCACCGCTGAACGAACCACTCAAAAATCGGTCCTGTGCCTCGCGTCGAAAGAACTGTTCAATCGGACCATTGCGATGCCAGGTGAAATTACTCGACACCAACAGTTTAATTTTGTTCTCTGGCAGCAGCTCGATCATCTTCATGCGGTCTAACTGCGCCAAACAACGAATGCACTCCGGTTCCGACAGATTGTAGCGCTTTAAAATGTCGTGAATGCTCCATTGATTGACTACACAGTAGGCCACCAGCAAAAGTGGTGCGTCAGACACCAAGCGTTTTTCATGCTCTAGCGACAACTGCTCCATCTTCGGCGTGCGAGCCTCATAACGCCGCACCAGATCTGAAATCTCCACACCTAGAATCTCACAAATACGATCTAGCCGTTTCAAACTGAAATTTTTGCTAGAGAACATGTGCTTCACCGTCGACTCAGACAGATCTAAGCGTTCGGCTAACTCACGGTAATTTATGCCCTGAGCCCGGAGTTCATGTTTTAACACATCGATAATTTGAGAAGAGCGTGCCATGGTGTTGAACGATTATTTGTTAGAAGTCATTGATTATAAGGTCAACAACCCGCTAGTATGAAGTTGACATCAGTCAGCAAAATTATAAGAAGTCAGGATGGACCAGTGCGACTTAAGCTATGCGTTGGCTGTTTCCGTTTGGGTGGGGCAAAATTTTAAGGGACACTATGATTCGAACGATCGTCGAGCGCTTGAGCAGAGAGAAAGTTATCAAGCGGAATATTTCGGTGAATGGTAGAGCCGTACCACTCTTCCTATCACCTGACGCACAACTAAAGTATCTGAAGCTAGGCAAGGGTGCATTCGACCAGGATCTCATCAACATCGCACAAACGTATGTAACACCGACGAGTAATGTGTGGGACATCGGTGCAAATGTCGGCGTATTTACCTTTTCAGCCGCAGCGATAGCAACCAAAGGTATGGTGGTCGCCATGGAGCCTGACTTGTGGTTAGCTAGCTTGCTGCGAAAAACAGCGGCATTGCCACATCATGCTAGCGCAAACATTGCAGTTGTTCCCGCAGCTGCATCAGATAATAATTCAGTCGCAG
>JAUHZM010000117.1 GCA_030426005.1 Gammaproteobacteria bacterium | reverse complement strand
GAGAATGCCTTTTACACCGCATTTTTTAGGGCTGATGCCGTTAAAAAAAGTGCGTGCGAAAATCCACCTTCATCCGGTCTGTTACCTGGACGAGTTCGAAACTCGTAAATTGTGTGCCGATCATTGTCAGCGAGTCGTTGCAGACAAATTGGACGAGTTTATTCAGACAGACTAGCCTGCAAAATCAGTGGGCGTTAAGAGGTGTATCTATGAAATCTTATCTGACCCGCATGTTTTTGGTTTTAAGTCTCTGTTTCGCGACAGCGGCACCGGCGGTGGAGCCTGTGTATACCGGGCTGTTCTCTAATAAAGCCATCAAAGGGTATGACACGGTTGCGTACTTCACTGAGGGAAGACCGGTCAAAGGATCAGACTCTTTTCAATTTGAGTACATGGGTGCCGTGTGGTTATTCGCTAATGCTGATCATTTAGCGATGTTTAAAGCGGAACCTGAAAAATATGCTCCACAATACGGTGGCTACTGCGCATATGCTGTTGCTCACAATCAAACCGCCTCAATCAAGCCGGAGCTGTTCACCATTCATGAAGGAAAGCTGTATTTGAACTACAATGCAGACATCAATGAGAAGTGGCTGGATCAGAAAGCGAGTTTTATTGAGGAGGCAAATCAAAACTGGCCTGGGTTGCTGGCTGAATAACACGACGCAGTATCGACAAACCGCTTGCGTGAATGGTTTTACCATCGAAAAGGCGGATCACGGTTGTCATCTCGACAAAATAGTATATATTCCACCTATCGTTGATCGGGGTGTAGCGCAGTCTGGTAGCGCACCGCTCTGGGGGAGCGGTGGTCGCAGGTTCGAATCCTGCCACTCCGACCAATTTTAAATTTGACTTATAAGGATTTAAGTCACGGCTATATATCTGCATAATTGCCAACCCATACGAGTTGGCAATTAAGTTTCGAACTTCAAAGTGTTGATTTTGTGTGTTTTATTAACACATAAACTTATTTAGCTGCGAGACGGCCCACAAAACAGGTTGAATTGCCATTAGGAGTATTCGAGTTAGAGGTTGCGGGTACATCTATAGTTACTGATAGATCACGGCCTGAGTATTTTGCAGCAAGTGCAATTGAAAACATCTTGTCGACTGCGTCTACAGTGCTGATACCAGCTTGTCCATTTCGAACAAAATGCCACTTGCTACACTGCACACCACCGACTGGGGCGGGCGGCAAAACCTCGTTGACAATAACGAAGCTGCCATCAGCTAGTGCCGTTACGTCGAAATCAGAAACCGTAGTGGTTACTGTGACGGCATTAGCGTTCGAAAAAGCCAGTGTTGATAAAAGTACTAGAGTTGTATAAGTTTTTTTCATGCGAATTATATAGGATTGAAAAGTTAGTTAATTAATGTGGAAGAGTCGCCAAGCAAGGCTGGGTCTCAGTGTGCATTCTGGTTTCAAACTCGCTCGACCAAATGGCGTCGCCCCAGGTTGCAAAAGCTGCAGCGGTAAAGTTAGCTGCCCTGAAATTTATCCTAGATGCGCTAGGCATTAGTGAAAGTAAACTTTGTTGTAAGCAGCGTTTATGCCATATTCTGTGCACCCGTTAAAAATGGTGTCTTGCTCGTCTAGCTTACGGTTTTTGCTCACGTTATCTCGAATATACTTACCGACCAAGCTTTGGTGAGAATGGGTTTGGTACCAAGAATTGCGATTACCTACATGAGTAAGTGTCGGGTTGTAAAACGATGTTTTCCTCATTAGACCGAGTAAGTTCTTCGCAAAAGCCGTATTAAAATTCACGCCATCCGCACCGACTCTTACTAAGTCATAGTGACCTAAGTTTTTCAAAGCTTGACTCTCCGAAGACTGTTTGTGCACACAGAGTGCAGCACCAACTTCGATTACTGACGAAGTGTCCGTGTCGGTGGACCGACAAGAATAATACAGTGGGGTACCCGGAAATATATGAGGTGAGCTTCCCTGACACGATCGCATATCCATTTATTTTAAGATTAGTTGCTGGACAACTTATAACATAATAGGAAGTCGAATGTATAGTAAATCCCTATTTGTGCGACAAGTGACTCGATAGGTGTGATGAGAGCGTCATCGTAGAGATGCTTTTTGATGAGCTGAACTCCAGCGACTTGGGTATATCAACAAGCATCTTGATCAAGTGAGTCGAGATAGTTTTAAAGTACGACCCCTTAGTAGATGGGAAACAGTCTTGAGCTAGATTATTCGGCCAGCTTTCTAGGTAACCATGCGGGATCTGTGGTCGATTAGATCGTCAAAAAAATCGTAAAACTTTCGCAGCCACAGCCAAGAACAGGCTAGAATCGTACCTCGTTCGATTTAACTCAGTGACGCCAGATTGCATATTCTAATAACTAATGATGACGGGTTTGACGCCCCTGGATTGATTCAGCTCAAATCCGCTCTGGAGCAACAACATCACCGGGTCACGATCGTGGCACCGCGCGCAGATCGCAGTGGTTGTGGAATGGGGTTGACGCTACGCCGTCCAATCGCAGTTGAGCAAGTTGATGACACCTTGTTCATCGTGGATGGCACACCGGTAGATTGCGTTTTTCTGGCCTTAAATAGACTCACTATTGCCCCGGTCGACCTTGTTATAAGTGGCATCAATAATGGCGCGAATCTGGCGGATGACGTGTTCTACTCCGGCACCTTTGCTGGCGCAATGCAGGCGCGCCATATGGACTTGCCTGCGATTGCCTTATCCGTGACCGAACGACATCCAGATCATTACCAAACTGCCGCGCACATTGCGGTGCAAATGAGTAACGCGTTGCCACACCTAAAATATCGCTCGTTGTTAGCTGTGTTGAATGTCAATGTGCCGGACTTGCCGGTTGGCGATTTGCGCGGACTGAAGTCCACTTTGTTGGGTGAGCGCGAAAACGCACTTCGATCCGAAGTGTTAGCAGAAGAAGGTAAAAACGCATCCTATCGATTGACCGCGACGGGCGAGTTCCGGCGCGTGAAGCGTTCCAAAATGCAGGACTTCGAAGCAGTCGAACAAGGCTTTGTATCGATCACACCCTTGAGTGCACGCTATGCAGACAGTGCCCACTTGGCAGACCTACAAGACTGGTTGGATACGCTATAGCTATGATGAGTTATCGTGATCAATTGAGTAAGCCTCAGTACTCCGGGATTGGCATGACCTCGGATCGTACGCGTCGACGCCTAATTGAACAGATTCGCAGTATGGGTGTGGAGGACAGCAGAGTCCTCGAAATCATGCAGGACCTACCCAGACATATTTTTGTGGACGAAGCACTTGCGAGTCGCGCATATGAGAATACTGCATTGCCAATTGGTCACGGGCAAACCATTTCGCAACCGTATATCGTGGCGCTGATGACACAGACCTTGTTTAATCAGCCGCGCGCCAATGTGCTCGAAATTGGTACAGGGTGTGGTTATCAGACAGCCATGTTGGCACCATTCTGTGAGCGAGTGGTGAGCGTTGAACGGATTGTGAAGTTGCACCGTCAGGCGCGGGATCGACTGTATGATCTGGGCGTTCGCAACGTGGTTTTTCGTCATGGTGACGGGTTCGCCGGATTGTCGGACTTTGCACCTTATGACGGTATTTTGGCCGCTGCGGTGTCTGAGGATGTGCCTACTGAATTGATTGAGCAACTAGCAATAGGTGGCCGGATTGTCATGCCGGTCGGTCGTGGTGATCGCCAGAACCTGGTGGTCATTGATAAGACGCGCCAAGGTTTGGTGCAAAATGAAATTGAAGCGGTTCGATTTGTGCCGCGCTTAGCAGGGTTGGGGTAAGCTAATTGAAACTGTTTGAACCCATGTACCGCCAGGTGCTGAAACTGGCGCGTCATCCACAGGCTGAACGCTACCTGGCTGGTGTCAGTGTGGCGGAGTCTTCTTTTTTTCCAATTCCGGTCGATGTGATGTTGGCGCCAATGGTGCTCGCCGCACCGCAACGGGCTTGGCGGCTGGCCGCTATCACCACTTTGATGTCCGTCATTGGTGGGATGATCGGTTATCTTATTGGTCGATTTATTTTCGATTCGTATGGTGATCAGATTCTGACCTTCTTTGATGCGCATGAAACTTTTGAGATTATCCGCCAGAGTTATCATCAGCATGGGTTGTTTATTATTCTTCTAGCAGGGTTTACCCCGATACCTTATAAAGTCTTTACCATTGCGTCCGGCGTGATGAGTATTGCCTTCTTGCCCTTCGTGCTGTTGTCACTGGTCGGTCGGGGCGCACGCTTTTTTCTGGTGGCTGGTTTGATTAAACTTGGCGGGGATCAGTTGGAAGACACCATTCATAAGAAAATTGAGTGGCTAGGTTGGGCGACGGTGATCCTAGTGGTTGTTGGTATTGTGGTGTACACCGTAACGCACGGATCATGAGCTATGGCACAAACGAGTAGACTGATTCTGATTGGCTTGCTTGTTTGTTTTACCGCTGCGTGTCGGCCGCCGCCGAAGGTGGCGGTGGAAGAGCGGAGTGTGCGTACCGTGCGTCAGGAAACCGAAGCACTTGGTGGTCAGCTGATACGATTTGCACAGCCCGGTGATACGCTCTACAGTATTTCTTTTGCCTTGGGGTTGGATGTCAATAAGTTGGCAGCCTGGAATGGCATTACCGACACCAGTAAGCTTCGAGTTGGGCAGCGTATTCGACTCACAGAACCAATTGGATTTACGTATCCGGTGGCCAAGAAACCAGTGCAGGTCGCTGCGAACAAACGCAAAAAGCCGAGCCCATCGACATCCAGTAGCAAGCCTGCCGTTAAGTCGCCAGCTTCGGCGGCCAGTGCCAAGTCGGCGTCAAAGGCTCCGTCAATACCTACGCCGGCACCTCCCTCTACAACCAAGCGATCCAGTAGTGCATTCAGTTGGCAATGGCCAACTCAGGGCACCGTGATCGAGACCTTTAATGCGGCCAAGGGGCAGCAAGGTATTGATATTCGCACTGATGCGGGTCAAGCGGTGTTGGCCACCCAGGCTGGTGAGGTGGTTTACGTGGGCAACAGCCTGAAAGGGTATGGGAATCTGATTATTGTGAAGCATTCGGAGACGTATTTAAGTGCTTACGCACACAATAAACATATCTATGTGCAAGAGGGGCAGCAGATACAACAACGACAGAAAATTGCGAGCGTTGGACGCAACAATAAGCGTCAGAACGCCTTACATTTTCAGATTCGCAAGCACGGTAAGCCGGTCGACCCGCTGAAATTTTTGCCTAAACAATAGTGACCTTCACGCAAATAGGAGTAGTATAGAAGTATCAACCTTGGGGGGTATCGATACTTTGAACACTAAGCGAAATTCGCAGAACGGTTCGCAAGCCACGGGCAACAATAGCTCGAAAACCGCTACCAGTTCGGTGGTGCGTGAACCTATTAATCATGATGCTGAATTCCTTTACATGCGGGAGATTGAGTTCGTCCCGTTGTTAAGCGCGGCTGAAGAAGTGGAGTTGGGAAGGCGTGTTCAACAGGGCGACATGGCGGCACGGCAGCGGATGATCGAGTCCAATTTGCGCCTGGTCGTCAAAATCGCACGTAAATACCACGCGCCAAATTTGGCATTACTGGACTTGATCGAGGAAGGCAATATCGGCCTGATGCACGCGGTGGAAAAATACGATCCGGAAAAAGGGTTTCGTTTTTCTACCTACGCATCATGGTGGATACGCCACGAGATTGAACGCTCAATCATGAATCAGTCACGTACGGTACGTTTGCCCGTGCATGTAGTCAGAGAGCTGAACAAATATAAACGTGCCAGCTATGAATTAGTGCAAACGCTGCAGCACGAACCTAATTTGCAAGAAATTGCTGACTGTATTCACCACTCGGTGGAGGATTTAAGTCGTCTGATGAATCTGAACCGAACTTCAGCCTCAATGGATGAACCGCTGGGGTCGGATGGGGCTTCGTCGTACACCATGCTGGATGCGATTGAAAACACCAAAGCCGAAAACCCGATGGCGGTGGTTCAACAACACGAGATACACGAACATATAGATCAATGGCTCGACTACCTCGGTGAACGACCGCGTGAAATCATTGAGCGGCGCTACGGTCTGCGGCAACATGGCCTTGCGCGTGGTGAATCGCAGACACTCGAGCAGGTCGCCAAAGCGGTTGGGCTAACGCGTGAGCGTGTGCGTCAGATTCAAATTCAAGCGCTCGAGAAGCTGCAATCAATTTTGGTGAATAACGGATATACCTGGGACGACGTTTCAGATTTTAAAAAATAGCTGATTTATCGGTAATTTAACTGAGAATAGTGGCGACTTTAGGCAGGGAGCTGGCTACAATACCGTGCTGTTGTGAAACCTCAACTACCTGTCCAGCATGGCAAAGGATGATTTTCCGCGTATAGCGCGGCTCCCGCATTATGTCTTTAACATCGTCGGTGAATTGAAAGCTGCGGCGCGTGCGCGCGGCGAAGATATCATCGATTTCGGTATGGGAAACCCAGACCAGCCGACCCCGCAACCCATCGTTGATAAGCTGTGTGAAGCTGCACAGCGCGGCAATACCCATCGTTATTCGGTGTCGCGAGGCATTCCTCGATTACGTCGGGCTATCAGCAATTGGTATGGCCAGCGCTACAATGTCGAGATCGACCCTGAGCGCGAGGCGATCGTGACCATCGGCTCCAAAGAGGGGCTTGCACATTTGGCTATGGCAACCGTGGATCGCGGAGATTCCGTGCTGGTGCCAAATCCGGCTTATCCGATTCATCCATACGGTTTTATCATTGCCGGTGCTGACATTCGTCATGTGCCCATCGGGCCAGGAATTGATTTCTTTGCTGAGCTCGAAACAGCCGTACGCAATATGTTTCCTAAACCGAAGATGTTGGTGTTGAACTTTCCGGGCAACCCAACGGCGCAATGCGTGGAGTTGGATTTCTTCGAACGTATTGTTGAGATGGCCATCGAGCACCAGTTCTGGGTGATTCAAGATTTAGCGTACGCTGACATCGTATTTGATGGCTATGTGGCACCGTCCATCATGCAAGTGCCCGGCGCGAAAGACATTGCTGTTGAGTCCTTTAGTCTGTCGAAAAGCTACAATATGCCTGGCTGGCGGGTTGGCTTCATGGTTGGTAACCCCACCCTGATCGCAGCACTAGCGCGCATGAAATCTTACCTTGATTACGGCATGTTTACGCCAATTCAAATTGCTTCGATTTACGCGCTTGAGGCACCAGAGGCGAGTCAATGGGTTGGTGATATTCGCGATATGTATCAGCGTCGTCGTGATGTGTTGTGTGATGGTCTGACCGCTGCCGGATGGCCGGTCGAGAAACCTAAAGCCACCATGTTTGTGTGGGCCAAAATTCCAGAGCGCTTCCGCGAACTGGGCTCAATGGAGTTCAGCAAAATCCTGTTACAAGAAGCCAAGGTCGCTGTTTCCCCAGGTATTGGATTCGGTGAATACGGCGACGACTATGTGCGCTTCGGCTTGATTGAGAACGAGCAACGCACGCGTCAGGCAATTCGCAATATCAAATCTCTATTGTTACACCCGGAACGGGTGAAGATCTAATCTACGGATATCAAATGAAATCAATCAAAGTCGGCATTTTAGGCTTGGGTACGGTTGGTGGTGGCACCGCCAACGTGTTGCAGCGCAACGCTGCTGAAATTACGCGTCGTGCGGGACGCGATATCGAAGTGATCATCGCCTCGGTGCGCGACTTGGAACGTGAGCGTTTGTGTGACTGCAGTAGTTTGCACCTCACCACAGACCCAACTGACGTGGTTAACCACCCGGATGTCGATATTGTTGTTGAATTGATCGGCGGTGAAACACAGGCCAAAGAGCTGGTTTTGCAAGCAATCGATAATGGCAAACATGTCGTCACGGCGAACAAAGCGCTGATTGCGTTGCATGGCAACGAGATTTTTGCCGCTGCGCAGGAAGAAGGTGTGTCAGTGCTGTTTGAGGCTGCAGTCGCGGGCGGTATCAGCATTATTAAAAGTATCCGTGAAGGCATGGCAGGTAACCGCATTGATTTGGTGGCTGGCATCATCAATGGCACCGGAAACTTCATTCTGACTGAAATGCGTGACAAAGGCCGCCCGTTCGCTGACGTGCTCACCGAAGCGCAAGCGCTGGGTTATGCGGAAGCTGATCCGACCTTTGATGTGGAGGGCATTGATGCCGCACACAAACTTACAATTTTGGCTTCGATTGCGTTTGGTATCCCGCTGCAATTCGACAATGTTTATACCGAAGGCATTTCTGAATTGAGTTTGACGGACGTCGCCTATGCCGAGGAATTGGGCTACCGCATTAAGCACTTGGGCGTGGCCAAAGCCGATGAGTCGGGTGTGGAACTGCGTGTGCATCCCACGCTTATTCCGGCCAAGCGTTTGATTGCCAATGTAAACGGCGTGATGAATGCGGTGATGGTACGCGGCGATGCGGTCGGTAATACATTGCATTATGGTGCCGGTGCTGGAGCGGAGCCGACGGCGTCTGCAGTGGTCGCTGATATTGTCGACGTGGCGCGCACCATTACAGCGGATCCGCACAGCCGGGTACCGCATTTGGCGTTTCAACCTGATGCGCTGGCGAATTTGCCAGTTAAGCCCCAGGAAGAGTTCAAATGTGCTTATTACCTGCGTTTTGAAGTCAACGATGTGGCTGGTGTTATGTCGCAGCTGTCCGCACAGTTCGCTGATCAAGA
>JAUHZM010000116.1 GCA_030426005.1 Gammaproteobacteria bacterium | reverse complement strand
ACGGCCATGTCGTGGATCCTCGCCTACGAAAATATCCCCACCATCGCCGCCGAAACGCTGCTGATGTTGAGTGACAACCCAATCATCATTCTGCTAATCATTAATTTGATTCTGTTGTTGGTAGGCGCTTTTCTGGATATGACGCCGGCGGTATTGATCTTTACGCCGATTTTATTGCCAGTCGCAGTTGCCCTGGGTATGTCGCCGTTACATTTCGGCATCATGATGGTGTTGAACCTGTCTATTGGTTTGTGCACACCACCCGTGGGTGGCGTGTTGTTCGTGGCATGCGCTGTCGGAAAGACACGGGTCGCTTCGATTGTTAAACCGTTAATGCCAATGTATCTCGCGATGTTTGTCGCGTTATTGGCAGTCACTTATTTTCCAGGTCTGAGCGAGTGGTTGCCACGCGCGTTTGGCCTAATCGACTAATTGTTAGTGAGGCAAATGCATATGAAGTTGCTCCCTATAGTTACCGCGTTGGCCGCATTGACGGCATGCACCAGTACCTCAACGTTGGAGACCGGTACGACGGATGATGAATCCGCTAAGCGTGACGCAAAACCGCTGGCAACCCTGAGCGTCAGTAACCCGTCAACATTCGATCGTGACGACGTGTTCGTGCCAGTACAGGTTTGGGCTGGGTCACAGGCGGTGCCCACACAGATGATTGATGCAGACGGCGATGGCGATTACGATGACTTGGCGTTCTTGACCAGTCTGGCAGCGCAGGGGTCGAAATCCTTCAGCATTGATCAGCGTGCTCAAGATCTGCAAATCTCAAAGCGTACCCAAGCCGAAGTCTCGATCAAGCAGGGTGGTGAATGGCAAGACAAAAAGTACCTTGGCGGTAGCTTTAAGAATGTGACGCAAGTCACACCGCCACCGCAGTATACCGACCACAGCGAATACATTCGCTATGAAGGGCCGGGAATCGAGAGCGACAAAATTGGCTACCGCGTGTATCTAGACTGGCGCAACGGGTTCGATATTTTCGGTAAGAAAACCGAGCAAATGGTGTTGCAGAAGGTCGGACAGGATGGCTACCAAAGCTACCATGAGATGGCTGACTGGGGCGCCGATATTCTAAAAGTAGGGTCCAGTCTTGGTGCCGGCGGCTACGGTTACTGGAATGGTAGTGACGTTGTATTGGTGTCCGACACCGGGCCACGGTCGGTAAAAATCGATGTGAATGGACCTCTGTATTCAGGCATGACGATCAGCTATCCGCAATGGAATACCGGCAAGCAGGTTGTTGATTTAGCGGCCGAATTGTCGATGCGCGCCGGCAGCCCGGTGGTGGATGTCAATCTATCCACGTCGAGCCCCTTGGACAATATAGCGGTAGGCCTGGTAGCTCACCCAGGGACCGAGTTAATTACCGGTGACTTGGATATTACTGGCGAGGCCTGGAGTTATGTGGCCAGCATCGGCAAGCAGTCTTTGTTCGATGACACGCTCGGCATGTTCGTCTTGTTTAAGAAGCGAGATTTCGTGCAGCAAACACGCGACAAAAGTAGTTATGTGGTGGTGTTGGAACCACGCGGTAACACCTTGCAGTATGCGTTTGGTGCCTTGTGGGAAGGCGGACACCATAGCATTCAGAGTAAAGCGGATCTGGTTGCATACTTGAATCAGGAAGTAGAACGGCGCACCTTAGCACCGCGCATTGCAATCGCAACTGAAAAGTCGAAACAGGCTCTACAGACGCCACCAACCGCGGCCGCGATTAAGCTGGCGGAATCGGAAATTGCGCGGCGCGGCGACAGCCTGATCTACGGCAAGTTCGATGATGTACGTGAACGACGCACACAATGGACGTACACCACAGGCCTATTGATGGAGGCGTTGGATGATGTATCAGAGTTAACTGGTGACAACCGGTTCAGCAGTTATGCGACCGACATCATGGACAGCTACCTCGGTGAGGATGAGGCGATTAAGGGGTATCAGCCTGAGAACTACAATATCGACGATATTAACTCTGGCAAAATGATCCAGCGTTTGTACGCTCGTACCGGCGATGCTAAATATCGTGCGGCGATTGACGCCATGGCAACCACCCTAGAGACACATCCTCGGACTTCAGACGGTGCCTACTGGCACAAGAAAAAATATCCACATCAACTGTGGCTGGATGGCGTGTATATGGGGATGCCATTTCTAGCCGGGGTTGGCAATATGCAATCCGACCCCCATAAAGTAGAGGCCGCGGCACATGAGTTTTTGATCGCACGTGAGCGACTTCGTGACCCCGAATCGGGTTTGTATTACCACGCGTGGGATGAGGCTAAACAACAGGTTTGGGCTGATAGCGAGACTGGCCGTTCGAAATATTTTTGGTCTCGAGGGCTTGGCTGGTATGCCATGGCGCTGGTGGATATTCTCGATGTGATTCCGGCTGAGAGATCTGATCTCCGTCAACCGCTTATGGCGATTGTGCCGGAGTTAGCCGACAGCCTGATCAAGCATCAAGCCGAGTCAGGTGCCTGGTATCAAATCACTGATATGCCTGAGGCACCCGGTAACTATCTGGAAGCGTCGGGAACGGCGATGTTCACCTACTTTCTTGCCAAAGCGGTTAACCAGGGCTATTTGCCACCTTCCTATAAACCGGCCGCTGAGAAAGCGTACAAGGGCTTGGTGGCAGAATTTATCTCAATTGATGCTAACGGCGATTGGCACCTAAATAATATTTGTGAGGTGGCGGGTCTTGGATTCGGTCGTGATGGCAGCTATCACTATTATATGAGCGAGCGTTTGGTATCAGACGATCCAAAAGGGTATGGTCCCGCGATTATGGCGACTGTACAAATGGCTAAATTATTGAACTCTAGAGAGTAATTATGAGTACAAACTATCAGGAGCGGTATGCGGTCCATCCGGACGATTACCCAAATTACACCATGGCCCGATTGCGGGAGAACTTCCACGTGGGTGGCCTGTTTATTGCCGATGAAATTAATCTGGTATACACCCAGATTGACCGGTTTATTGTTGGTGGCGCTTGCCCGGTTTCCAAAACATTGGATTTGGATACGGTTAATCCACTCAAAGCTGAGCATTTTCTTGACCGTCGTGAACTGGGTGCCATCAATGTTGGCGGCGCGGGGCGTATTACGGTTGACGGCACTGTGTACGATCTGGCCTATAAAGAGGCTTTGTACATCGGCGCAGAGACCAAAGAGGTGACATTCGAGAGCGTCGACAGCGCTTATCCTGCCAAGTTTTACCTCAATTCGGCGACAGCGCATCATGCCTATCCAACTAAGAAGGTGGGTTTGGACGATGCTGAGAAGCTAGAACTTGGTGCGTTGGAAACATCCAATCATCGCGTGATTAATAAGTTATTGGTAAGCGGTGTGGTTGAGACCTGCCAGCTGCAAATGGGCATGACGGAGCTCAAGCCGGGTAGCGTTTGGAACACCATGCCGGCGCACACGCATGGGCGTCGTATGGAAACGTACTTTTACTTTGAGCTGCCGGAAGATCAGGCCGTGTGCCATTTTATGGGGCCTAAGCACGAAACTCGGCACATCTGGGTTGCGAATGAAGAGGCCGTTATTTCACCAACCTGGTCGATCCATTCAGGCGCGGGAACCTGTAATTACACCTTTATTTGGGGTATGGCAGGCGAGAACCTAGACTACGACGATATGGATAAATTGACTCCATCCGACTTTGCTTCAGGGGAATAATCGTGTCGCAAAACTTATTTGATCTACACGGTAAGGTCGCATTGGTAACCGGTGCGACGCACGGTCTCGGTATGGCCATGGCGATGGGGCTGGGTGAAGCTGGTGCCACGCTGGTTATCAATGGCCATTCGAGTGATGAGAAAATCAAGGCGGCCGTTGCAGAGTACGAAAAAGCGGGTATCAAGGCGCACGGTTATCGCTTTAACGTCACGGACGAGCAAGAAGTCGCTGATGCCTTGAAACGCATCGAAGCCGAGGTCGGGCCGATCGATATTCTGGTGAATAACGCGGGCATCATCAAGCGTGTGCCCTTGCTTGAGATGGCCGTCGATGAATTCGAAGACGTGATTCGAACGGACCTAACCGGTGTTTTTATCATGACCAAGCCTGTAGTGGCATCCATGATCAAGCGTGGCGGCGGTAAGGTGATTAATATTTGCTCAATGATGTCGGAATTATGCCGCAGCTAAAGGTGGCTTGAAAATGCTGACACGTAATATGGCAACCGAATGGGCCGCCAGTAATGTGCAGGTGAATGGTATTGGCCCCGGGTATTTTGCCACCAGCCAGACCGCACCGATTCGCGTCGACGGGCACCCGTTTAACGATTTTATTGTGCAGCGGACGCCAGCGGGTAAATGGGGCGATCCGGATGACCTCAAAGGCGCCGCCGTCTTTTTAAGCTCAGCCGCCAGCGATTTCGTTACTGGGCAAGTGCTGTATGTGGACGGTGGCATTCTGGCCACCATCGGTAAACCCGCAAACGAGTAAGTCAGCCGCATGAGTGACCGAATTGCCGTTATCGGCGAATGTATGCTGGAGCTGCGCACCGCTGACCGCATCGATGACAGTGCTGCGACGAAGCCTCTGGACATGGGTTTCGGTGGCGATACGCTGAATACGTCGATTTATATGGCGCGTGCCGGTATGGCGCCGTCGTATATCACCGCCCTAGGTGATGACGCATTGAGCACTTGGTTGATCGAGAGTTGGGAACACGAGGGCGTGGCATGTAATCACGTGGTACGAATGCCAAACTCGGTGCCGGGCATGTACATGATCAATGTCGATGCGCAGGGTGAGCGTTCATTTTTGTATTGGCGTAAGCAGTCTCCAGCCAGTCGTTTATTTGATGACCCTGAGCGCGCTGAGGATGTTTTTTCAGTCTTGCGCACCTACCCAACGATTTACCTGTCTGGTATTAGTTTAGCGATTTTGCCGGCCGCATCGCGGGCTCGACTGATTGAGTTCCTAGTCGACTATAGTCGCAACGTTGGTGCTGTCTTGTTTGATGGCAACTACCGACCCGCGTTGTGGCAGAGCCCGGATGAGGCACAGTCGGTGTATCGGCGTTTGTATGGTATGAGTCACATTGCGCTGCCAACCTATGAAGATGAAAGCAGCCTATTTGGCTATGCGTCCCCTGAACATGCGGTAGATGCCATTGCGGAATTTGGTGCGCGTGAAATTATCCTCAAGATGGGCGCAGAAGGGTGTATCGCTCGTTCTGACTCGGGTACTGAATTCGTGCCGTCGATCAAGACCGAGGCAGTTGATACTACCGCGGCGGGCGACTCGTTTAATGCCGGTTATCTGGCGGCAAGGTTGCGTGGTGCCGATATCATTGCGGCTTGTCAGCGCGGTCACGAACTTGCCTCGCGCGTAATTCAGCACCGTGGTGCCATTATTCCAGCGTAGCCATCTCGGCGCGCTCTTGTTTTTCTTCTCGGAGTGTTTCTAATGCCTGTTACTGCCTGTTGTAAACTCTTTCGTTCGGCAAAACTGTTGCTGCTGGTGCCCATGATCTTCGTGGCGGGTACGGTGCATGCCAAGACAGTGCATATTGCCGGTGATAGTACGGCCAGTAACTATGGCGCCGACGTGTTTCCTCGCATGGGTTGGGGGCAAGCACTGGCCGATTTCTACAGCGGCGAACACCGAGTGAACAACCTGGCTCAGGGTGGGCGTAGTTCTCGAAGTTTTATCGACGAGGGTTTCTTCGCTGAATTGGAGTCCGCGGTTGCCGAAGGCGATCTGGTATTAATTCAATTTGGGCACAATGATGCCAAAGATCACAGTCCAGAGCGCTATACGTCACCCGATGGTGAATATCAGGCGTTCTTGATGCGTTATGTGGCGATGGCCAGGGCCAAGAAAGCCACACCTGTGTTGTTAACGTCAATTGTTCGTCGCAAGTTCGAAGCGGGCAAATTGGTGCCAACGCATGGCGATTACCCAGCGGCAATGAGGGCCTTAGCAAGCGCTGAAGACGTGGCACTGATTGATCTGAATCAGCTGAGTCGTCAATGGGTGAACACTTTGGGAGAAGAAGCCAGCAAGCTGGTTTATTTGCAACAGCCAAGTGAAGACGGCCCGATTGAGGACAATTCACATTTTTCGCAGTATGGCGCTTACCGTCTCGCAGCTATGGTGGCGCAGTCACTGGATCAGCAAGGTTTACTTCCACTTGACCTGCCAACTCCGCGATTCTTGCGTGTCGAGCAAGATGGTTCTGGTGACACCACACGTATTCAAGACGCACTCGACAAGCTGGCTGGTTCAGACGATCCCGCGGTAATTCTGGTTGGTGAAGGCGTATTTGATGAGCAGTTGTTCATGACGCGTGACAATGTCGCGATTGTTGGAAAAGGCCGAGACAAAACCACGATTAAAACCAGTTTGTTACGTGCCAACTGGCGGCGGGACCACACCGACGACTGGGGCGCTTCCACCATCAATATTAAAGCCAGCGATCTCAGCTTCTTGCAGCTGCGCGTGGTGAACGATTACGGCATCGTGCGTGGTGATCATTCGCACCAGTTTGCTCTGCGTTTGTTATCCGGCACTCGAATTTTAAGTGAAGACAGTACCTTCATCACCGGCGGTGCAGATACCGTAAGTCTGTGGAACAAAGATGCGGGTATGTATTATCACCGCCGCGCGTATTTCGAGGGCTATACCGACTTTGTGTGCCCGCGTGGCTGGAGTTACATCACCGATTCGACGTTTTTTAGCCGTGGTGGTGCCGCGGCTATTTGGCATGATGGTGAACGCGCCGAAGACCAGAAACTGGTGATTAAAAACTCATCCTTCGACGGTATTGAAAACTTTATTCTTGGACGTCGACACTACGACGCGCAGTTCTATCTGATTAATAATCGCTACTCGGAGAATCTTGCCGATTTGCCGATTTTTCGAGTTACCTACGACGACCCAGAGAAGAACCGTGCCAACCTCTGGGGTGATCGGGCGTATTACTTCGGGTCTCAGAAAGCCGGGCAAGCATATGCCTGGCTAGACGACAATATCAGCGCTGACCAAGCTCAAATCAGCGCAAGCGACACCTTTGGTGGACGTTGGGACCCAGAAGCCAGACTGGCGCAGATTAAAGCCCAAGTGGCCTTGTTCGAATCTCCATTGCGCAACGTAAAACACGAAGTGCCAAACACGGATGCGCCGGTCGCGCTGCGTATGGCGAGTCAGCATATCGAGCGTTTCCCCAAACCATGGTTGATGCGCAAGTCCGACGGGGCTTACGTTTGGAGTTATACCCATGGCCTCGTGTTGATGGGGATGCAGCGATTAGCAGCACAGGTGCCTGAAGCCGAAGCAGCACAGCTTCGTGACTATGCCAAAGCGTACGCAGATCACTTTATCGATGAGTCAGGCAACATCGAATCTTTGCATCTCACCGAATTCAATATCGATTCAATTAACGCCGGTAACATCTTGTTTGAGCTGTACGCCGACACCGGGGATGCGCGCTATAAATCGGCAATGGCGCAGCTGCGTACTCAACTGCGTTGGCAACCTCGTACTAACAGCGGTGGTTTTTGGCACAAACGCAAGTATCCGTGGCAGATCTGGCTTGATGGGCTTTATATGGCGCATCCGTTCTACGTGCGTTACGCCTCGGAATTTGAGTCTGCCCCCGCCGTGTATGAGGACAGCGTGCAGCAGTTTGTGCGCATTGAGAAAGAGACCCGGGACTCGGAGACAGGCCTGCTTTACCACGCCTGGGACGAGAGCAAACTTCAGCCCTGGGCCGACCCCAAAACCGGTCGAGCCCCTGGGTTCTGGTCGCGCGCCATGGGCTGGTATGCCATGGCATTGGTTGATACCTATGAACATTTACCCGCCGATCATCCAGGTCGCGAGTCGTTGGCCGCCATTCTCGAGCGGTTGGTGACGGCATTAGCACCGTATCAGCACCAATCTGGTCTTTGGTACCAAGTGCCAGATCAAGGCCACCGCGCTGACAACTGGCTCGAAGCATCTGGCTCGGCTATGTTCGTGTATGCGATGGCCAAAGGGGTTCGACTATCCATGTTGGACTCGGGTTATTTGCCAATCGCCGAGCGCGGGTATCAAGGTTTGCTGAATGAGTTGATTTCGGTTGAAGACGGCGTTGTGCATCTCAACAACGTTTGTCGTTCCGCCGGCTTGGGTGGCGAACCTTATCGTAGTGGCAGCTACGAGTATTATGTGACCACCGACCGCGTGCGCGATGATGCGCATGGAATCGGTGCCTTTTTGCTGGCCGCTAGTGAAATGCTGGTTGTTGAACAGAGCGGGGATTCTTCGCTGCGCTCAGAATGACGTTGGTGGTTTTGTAACCCAACTCAAGCTCTGTCATTGCAAGTGCAGCGTGCCAGTCTTAGGAGTGGAGATTCTTCGCTGCGCTCAGATTGAGATTGGTGGTTTTGTTACCCAACTCAAGCAACGTCATTGCGAGTGCAGCGTGCCAGTCTGAGGAGTGGAGGTTCTTCGCTGCGCTCAGATTGAGATTGGTGGTTTTGTTACCCAACTCAAGCAACGTCATTGCGAGTGCAGCGTGGCAATCTGAGGGGTGGGAATCCTCGCTTCGCTCTGAATGACGTTGGTGGTTTTATCACCCAGCTCAGGCAGTGTCATTGCGAGCGTAGCGTGGCAATCTCCGTAGGAGGTCGTGAGTAAAATGCGAGTATTGAGAGGCACGTTGAATAACAAAAACTACTAATTAAAGAAAATCCACGGAAATA
>JAUHZM010000389.1 GCA_030426005.1 Gammaproteobacteria bacterium | reverse complement strand
ACGCTCATCCGAGATCAGAGGCGAACTGGCTTCACCTTGTGCAACGGCCGCAAGAAAGCTTGCCTTAACATAGGCAGCTTGATCCACACCGGCAGGGATGCGTTGAGTGAACAATTCCATCAAGAATTCTTCTTCGCCCGCTGGCGGGTTCTTAAGTAATTCGATTAAATCGGCAACTTGATTGGCGTCCAATGGCAAGGGTACGATACCCATCTCTGCACGTTCAGCGACATGCGCACGGTAGGCTTCTAACACAATAAATCCTCGGCTTGTTAGCTTTTGAAAAGGCGGGTCGTCAAACGTTTGCGTGGCAGCGACCCCTAGATACTTTGCGCGTCAGACTTCAATATAAGCCTGTGCGCGACGCGGGCAGGATTTTACTATACACACGGGCAAACTTGAAGTGATACAATGGTCGTACCCGACCGGTTTCGGATAATCTTGACTATCAAAAGTGTGAATACGCATTGAACGACGTACCCATAGGGATTCTGTTCCTCGCTCTAGTATTGCTGATACTTCTATCAGCTTTTTTTTCCTCATCTGAAACGGCCATGATGGCGGTCAACCGCTATCGCATTAAGACCCTGGCCGACCAGGGCAATCGAAGTGCCAAATTGGTGCTGAGCTTACTGAGTTCCCCAGACCGCTTGCTCGGCACTATTTTATTTGGCAACAACGTAGCCAATATCGCCGCGTCGACGCTGGCAACTGTGGTTGGTTTAAGACTCTTCGGTGATGTCGGCCTGGCTTACGCGCCCATGATTTTGGTATTTGTGGTGCTTATTTTTGCTGAAGTGGCACCTAAAACCCTGGCAGCAGTGAACCCAGAACGCATTGCTTACCCAGCAGCGTGGATTCTGGCCGGATTACAAATTCTCCTCTCGCCTTTCGTATGGCTGGTCAAAATTTTCTCCAATGGGCTACTCAATTTGCTGGGCGTGCATGTCACAGCGCAAACGAATGCGCTGAACAGCGAAGAATTGCGCGCTGCGGTTTACGAATCCAGTGAGAAGATCGATGTCTCGCACCAAGAAATGTTGCTTCGAATCTTGGAAATGGAGAAAGTAACCGTCGAAGACGTCATGATTCCGCGGGCAGATATGGAAGCTATTGACCTCGAAGACGACTGGGACGACATCGTCGAGCAACTCGCAACCTCGCATCACACGCGGGTACCGGTATTTCAAGGCTCAATGGACAACATGATTGGGATTGCGCACATTCGCAAGATGTTTTATCTCACGCACATGGCCGAGTTTAATCGTGAAACCATGTTGTCGATGATTCGCGAACCCTATTTCATTCCCGAAAACACTTCCGTCACTCATGCACTGACCAACCTGCAAGAACAACGTCGCCGTTTTGGCATTGTGGTGGACGAGTATGGTGATATCAAAGGTCTCGTTACTCTGGAAATGATTCTGGAAGAGGTTGTTGGCGACTTCACGACAGTGGTGCCAGGTATGGATGACGACATCACGGAGGAACCGGATGGCTCATATCTGGTTCGTGGCAGCACCTATCTACGCGACATCAATCGCCAGCTGGCGTGGGATTTGCCGACCGACACCGTCAAAACAGTGAACGGGCTTATTACCGAGTATTTAGAAGACATTCCTGTCGCCAGCACCTGCTTTAAACTGGGTGACTACACCGTCGAAATCGTGCAAACTCGCGATACGTCGGTGCACGTAGCACGACTGAAACGACTCAATACAATGAATTTAACCAACGAAGAATGATAGCCTGCGACTGCAATCGCCTTGTAATAGACATTTGAC
>JAUHZM010000115.1 GCA_030426005.1 Gammaproteobacteria bacterium | reverse complement strand
ATCTGGCCGATGATGACGCGTCCGACTTGCCCCGAGGCTCCCGTGCTTGTAACCTGATCAATACTTAGCGTGGCGGTTAGTCGACCGCCGCGCGCGCCAATATCAGGATTAACGGGCTGATGATCAAGTGCCCAGTTATTAGCACCTACGCCTTGAGTACTAATCGTGTCATCACCGGCCCGTAGCATCTCTCTCAACTCTGAGCGCACATAGCTGGTATTTTGCGAAGTACGCGCGCCGGCAACGGTAGACTTGAATACCATTGCGCCGTCGGAACCAGTAAAGAAAAACGGTTCAGAGCCCGGGAACATCTCACCGGCCACGAAATGAAAGTCCTGTGTGCGCGCTGAAAACCCATCGCCATTCCCAAACACGTTGCCTGCGTCCGTGCTGATGGGTCCATTATCGGGGTTTGGTGCATCCAGTGCCCAATCGCGCAAATCAAAATTGAACCATGGTTGCACGTCAGGATTGATTCCAAAGTGCAATGCATTTTTCTCGGCGTCGGTGTATTCAACTACAATTGGGCGCTCCTCGATAACTGGGATCCAAAACGTAATTCGAAAAGTACGACCAAACAAGCGAAACTCTTTGGTTACCTTTTTCCAAACCAACACGTACTCAGTTTCCACCGGCGGAACAAACACACCGTCAGGTAAACTTGGAATCAACTCCACGTCAGGATGATCCCCAATCGGCAGCTCAACCGGTGGCAGATCAATGACTTCCGGGCTAAAGAACGGCGTAAACCGGATAGCGACTTCGGTCACATCAATACCATTGTCATTAACCAACGACGGATCAATACCTGGGCTGTTTGACGACCCAACCGCGTTGGAGTTGGCGTAAATGGCCAGCATGCCAAACTCAAAAGAAGCGGGGCTTGTATCAATCACCGAGTACGTATTGCCGAGGAAGTTGGCAATAATTTGAAGTCCGTCCTGCTCGGTACGTATCAACGTTATATCCACCGTGTACGCGGTCTCTGGCAGAATTGCATAGCCGATATCGTCACTGCTGCCAAGCGCAGCAAACCCGCTTGATGTCGTCAATAAGCGTCCGGTCGCAGACGGGTTTGAGCGCCGAATATCTAGGTCAGTCGTCGCATCGGCATTTTCAACATCCAATTCTAGGTAATACCCTGGCAAGCCGGCAAAGTCTGGGTTCGGCGATGCGGAACTGAAGCTGGTATTTTGAGCTAATTGGTCTGGTCCGGTACGACCTAAGGTATCAAAAATACCAATCCGCAGGTCTTCCCCAGTCATTGCCACCGTCGCTGGTGTTACGAAGGTCACCGTCGTATGCAAGACATCACCAGCATTGGCGAGCGCTTGACCATTAAAGATGCCATGAATCTGACGGCCTGAAGGACCACTGACAAGGCCAACCGAATTGGTATTGATCTCGATCGCATCGGCCGTGCTGGAGGCGAAGTATGCCATATCGGTGTCAGCGGTGCCGTCATTCGCAAGGTCGTCATCCACGACATTGACACGGATAAACTCGATTTGAAGATTGGTGATATCCAGGCCATTGTCCGGCTCACCCGGCACATTGGTGGTTCCCATCGCATCCGAAGATACATTGATCGCCAACATCCCAAACTGGGTTGACAATGGTGCGTCATCGCTGATCGTAAACCAACGCCCCAAAAAGTTCGCCGACACATCGAGACCATTTTGTGTTCGCTCAACCATGAAGTACACCGTGTATTCGGTGTTCGGTAAGATCGTATACCCGATGTCTTCACCATTTTGTCGCGCAAAACCGCCATTGGTGTTCAGCAGGCGGCCCGTAACCGTTGGATTCGAGCGGCCAATCTCGAGGTCGGTCAGCGGACTGTAACGTTCAACATCAATTTCAACATAGTAACCAGGCAATCCTGCGAACAACGGATTTGGGTTGCTTGAACTGAAGGTTGTGTTCGCACCTAGCTCAGCAGCTGAATCGCGGCCAAGGTGATCAAACAACCCAAAGCGGATGTCATCGCCGCCAATTGAAACCGTATCCGGCGTGGTAAAGCTCAAGGTCGCCCTTAAGATATCGCCAACGCGCTCTAACGACTGAGTTGGAAACAAACTGTGAATATGACGCCCAGATGGACCACTGACGATGCCCACTGAGTTATCATTAAATTCAATGGCACTCCCGCTATTGGAAGCAAAATACCTAGAATCCGCGCCCGCCGTGCCGGTGTTGGCAAAATCATCCGCCACGATAACCACTGACGTATCACTTCCACTGTCACCCGAACCATTATCACCACCATCACCTCCGTCACCGCCACCGGTATCCGCAGAAGTAGTCGACTCAACCACCACACTGATCAGGTCGATACCGTTATCCGCTTCGCCAGCGACATTCGATGAGCCAAAGGCGCCTGACGACGCGTTCAGGGCCAGCATTCCGATACTAAATGACGCAGGCAGCAAATCGGTTGCCGTGTACGAAGCACCGGCGAAGTCAGCTTTGATGTCGAGCGTATCAGCTGCCGTGCGCGTCACGGTTAGGACGACGGTGTACTCCGTGTTTGCTTCAAACGAATAGCCCACATCAGGGCCGTTACCAATGCTAGAAAAGCCTGAAGACGTAGAAATTGATCGGCCGGTGACACTCGGATCGGACCGACGAATATCCAGGTCGGTCGCTGGGTCTGCGCTTTCAACATCGAGCTCTAGGTAGAAACCGGGCAACCCTTCAAATACAGGATTGGGTGAAGTACTGCTGTAACTCGTGTTTTGCCCAAGTTCCGTAGCAGAGATTCGCTCGAGATGGTCGAACAAACCGATACGTAGGTCCTCGTTTGTGGATGCCACTGACGCGGGCGTACGGAACGTGATCGTCGCGGCTAGATAATCGCCACTTGCAACGAGTGTTTGTGTATCAAATAGGGCATGAATCTGACGGCTAGAGCTGCCACTGACCAAGCCAACTGAGTCAGCATTCAGTTCAATCGCAGACGAGCTGCTAGACGCAAAGTAGCGTGCATCATTATTCAGTGGATCGGTGCCATCGACCGCAAAAACATCATTGACCACTTGTAAAAAAGTACCGGTAGCCGGCTCACCACCAGGGTCACCGCCATCATTTGGCGCACCAGCAGTGAATGACACCACAACCCGAGTGAGGTCCAAGCCGTTGTCATTAACGATGTTGGGGTCCATGCCGGGACTGTTCGTTGAACCCGCCGCACCCGTAGACGCCCCTACGGCCAACATTCCAATATTGTAAGATGCTGGCGCAAGGTCAATAGATGTATGCGATTGACCATTAAACGTCGCAGTGATTTCCAATGCCCCGGAGACAGCACGCATTACACTCAAATATAGTGTGTACTCCGTATTCGCCTGTATTGTGTACCCAAAATCCGGGCCACTACCCAACGCGGTAAAACCGCTGGAAGTCCCGAGCAGTCGGCCTGTCGCTGACGGATCCGACCGCCGAATATCCAAGTCTGATGCCGGGTCGGCATTCTCCACGTCGAGTTCAACGTAAAACCCAGGCAACCCGACAAAACTTGGGTTGGGCGATGCACTGCTGTAGCTCGTGTTCTGCGCCAGTTGATCGGGCGTGTTTCGCTCTAAGTGATCAAAGAGACCAAAACGAAGATCTTCGTTGGTTGCCGCGACCGTTGTTGGCATTAAAAACCGGATTTCAGCGTCCAACCTATCACCCGGGTTGGCCAACGTTTGGGTTTCGAACAGTCCGTGCAGCTGTCGGCCTGACGCACCACTGACTAACCCTATCGAGTTAGTATTGGTTTCGATTGCATCCGGCGTGCTGGAACCAAAGTACTTGGCGTCCGTCATCGCTGTGCCATCGACTGTAAAGTCGTCGTTCACAATGTCAACCGCATGCGAGACGTTCGCACAGGCCAACAAAATTAGAAAAAGAATAAAAAGGTAGGGCTTAATGTTCATGGATATTATTTCTATGTTTTGAAATTCAAGACAAGTGGAAGTAAACACGACGTTTTCCACTCGATGCACTGAATTGCGGGCATCCGCACAGGCATCACTATTTACAGGAATTTCAAAACAACAGAAATTCCTCCTCCGGTGGCGAACACTTTTTAATGACTGCACAAAGGTTGGATCGGGCCACTAATTGCCTGACCAATTAAATGTATTGGTCTTACAATAAGCAAGCTTCGATTACTCACCACCTTGCGCAAGACATAACTCAAGTGACTCTGTAGCGTCAGAAGCTAACCAGTGAAAAGCCCTTACATACGTGAATTCGTCTTGTAATAATTGGATTTTTTGAACGCACATCAGACCAGATTCTCTCTCTGGATACCGTTTGGCATAAGGGAAGGTTATTTGAAAAGCGACCTCTGACCAGCGAAGATTTAATCTCAAAACCAGATTACTGTCAAATAAAATGGTATAACAATTAATAAACTTATTGTATTACAAATTTTCACTATACAACCAAAAATCATCCCACCGCCTAATTGCACGCCCCCGTGCACAACTCTTTTTAGCCAGCCGGTGAACTTATAGCTATGATCTTAGAAACTGGAATGCATCGATCAAGGAGCACAGATTTCTGCTGCGGTGCGGTACCATCCTCGCGCGTGCAAAAAACTAACAAAATCCCTTAGTTGTCGGCATTTCGGCTATGCGAGACAACACGACGAACTGATTCCACAGCAAGGAGAAATTCTGAATCCTTTTTACCTAGCTTACTTTTAAGGGGGTCCGCTTATTGACGATGAAAAAAGCAGTTTCGTGGATAAGCCCTACAAACTTTAGAGGATAGCTTGGGACTAGTGACGCTGCTCAACCTGCCAAATATTTTTTGAACTTCCGGCCTGCATCGACGCATCATTTTGCAGGTCGTTTTTTTAATGTAACACTAAGCGTCGATACACCAGCGTTCAGTTCATGCAATACGCAACGTTAATTCCATTTGAGGACGTAACTAATTTTCCCTAAGACGAAAATATTCGAGTCAACGCAGTAGAATGAAAGCTAACTACTCAATATTCTGCACCTGCTCGCGCATTTGCTCGATAAACACTTTCAAGTCTACCGATGCCTTGGTTAAGCGTGCGTCTTGCGCTTTTGAGCCTAGGGTATTGGCTTCGCGGTTGAGCTCTTGCATCAGAAAGTCGAGGCGGCGACCTGCGGGTTCGGGTTTGGCGAGTACCGCGCTGACTTCATCGATGTGCACGATCAGGCGGTCCAGTTCTTCGGCGACATCGGTTTTTTGCAGAAAGAAAACCATTTCCTGTTCCAATCGCGCAGGGTCGAGCTGATCTTGAATATCGGCCATCTTCTCTTCTAATCGTGTGCGAAAATTAGCGGCGATCTCCGGTACAAACTCGGCCACCTCGGCCACCACTTCGCGCATACTGTCGAGGCGCTGTTGGATCAATTCAGCCATCTTACTACCTTCGGTAGCACGTGAGACGACCAGGCCATCTAAGGCATCTTTCAGTACCGTCATCAAATGTGTCTGCATCACTTCTGGCGCGACTTTTTTAGCTTGCAGAATACCGGGCCAACGTAACACATCAATGGCGCGAATTGGCTGCATCTCGGGCACATCTTTTTTGATCGCTTGCAGCAAGGACTGCAAATTGCTCGCGGCCTCCGCATTTGGCTCCAAGTCACCAGCTTCACTTTCCTTAAGACGGATAAAGCAGTCGATACGACCTCGAGCGAGTTTCGCGGTGATGGTTTCACGCAAAACGCCTTCGTGCACGCGTAACTCTTCCGGCATTCGCGGTGCGATTTCCAGGTAGCGATGGTTGACGCTACGCAGTTCACAACTAAGTTCTCCGAGTTCCGTTTCGATTGTCGCCTGAGCGTACGCGGTCATGCTTTGCGTCATAATTTCTCCTATGTGTTACGATTAAGGGAAAACCGCAACTAATTGTCTTTAAAGCTGTTTGTTGCGAACAAAGATTGTTGATTTTCGCAGCGAGCGACTATAATACCTGAATGAGCATCCTGAAACCTAAACCGCAAAATATTCCGGCTATGCCGCTGCGACCAGACACCATGGTCGAGCACTATAAAATTGGCAAAGTAATCGGGGTCGGCGGATTTAGCGTGGTCTACAGTGCGTTGGACACCAAGTCCAATACCGTGGTCGCCATCAAGGAGTTTTACGCCACCAATTGCATGCGCCGCGCTCGCGATGGTTCCTTGCATGTTTACCCCAAAGACCAGGAACACAAATACCACATCGGATTAAAACGCTTTTTCGATGAGGGTCTGACGCTGTCACAGATCAACCACCCAAACATCGTCAACGTATCCAATTTCTTCCGTAGCAATAACACCGCGTATCTCGTGATGCGGTTTGAGCATGGCAAGGATCTGCGCTGGTTTATCAAAAACACCGAATACGTGCCGGATGAAGAATTTATTCTGAGCGTATTCAGCATGGTACTCGCCGGGCTGAAGGAAGTGCACAAAAACCACTTCCTGCACTTAGACATCAAGCCGAGCAACATCTTGTTGCGAGCCAGTGGAGTCCCGTTGATTTTAGACTTAGGCGCGGCTTACAAGTTCCCGCAGAAGGAACGCCATAAAGTCCATACGCTCACACACGGGTATTCCGCACCCGAGCAGCATGAGAAAGAAAACCTCGATTTATGTTCTGACCTGTATGCGATCGCCATGACAATGCGCGCCTGCATCACACATAAATCGCCCCCATCCGCGGTAAAGCGCTTGAAAAAAGACACGCTGCGACCATTAAAAGATACGCACGGGCGTCATTATCGTAAGAATTTGATTTTAGCGATTGATAAAGCCAGCAGTCTGGACCCGAAACAACGTCCACAATCGGTGGACGAATTTGTGGAAATTATGACAACGCGGTAGCGAACACTGCCGTACTAAAACATGCATTATTCTCTCGCCCAACAAAGCCATCAGGGAGGCCGCGACTACAACGAGGATCGCACCGCTATCTACGAGCGCGAAGACTGCGTCTTGCTGGTAGTCGCCGACGGCCTCGGTGGACACGAAGGTGGTGAAATCGCATCGCAAGCCTTTGTAGACGCGATGGGAGACTCATTTCGTAAAGCCACACCGGCGCAATTGGCGAAGGCGGACAGCTTTTTGACGCTGTCGATCAACTATGCGCACCACACCATTCATCGTCGTGCAGTCAGTCAGGGTTACAACGTCGAGTCGCCAAAAACCACCTGCGTAGTATGCCTAATTTACAAAGGCGTTGCGCATTGGGCACACTCGGGCGACAGCCGACTGTATTTGATTCGTAAGCGTCAAATTCGCGAAGCGACCGAAGATCACGTTTCCATCAAGCCAGGGCGCGAACACAACAGCCCGATCAACCGCTGTGTCGGCGGGCTAGAGAGCCCACGGCCAGAGGTCAGCAAACCACACAAGATGAAAGACGGCGACATTCTGTTTTTAGCATCCGATGGTGCCTGGGCCTCGTTCAAGCCTACAGACCTGGACGATTATGTCGATCCGCAACATCCAAGCCTGGGGCTCGATTCCTTGTTGCAAACGCTGGAAAATCGCAATAAAGCGCCCAGTGACAACCTGTCTATCGTGATCCTGTTCTGGGGCGTCAAGCAGTTGGAGTCGCCCAACTTTGATGAGTTTCATGAGCCGAACTCGATTCAACTGTTGGATGAATCCATCGCCGCCGCCAACCCGAAACCAGAAGAGAAAGCTGACGCGAAAGCGGAGCCGGTCAAGAAATTTGACATGAAGGATCTAGACAACGCGATCTACGAAATTGAGAGCTTCATTTCGGAACTAGACGAAAAGCTGTAATGCACTGGTGGCAAACTACCACTAGCCCACTCCGACCATGAATGGTCGAAAACTAAACAGATAGATTAAGTATGACGATTTCCCGCCCCAGCGGGCGCGCTGCCGATGAGCTGCGCCCGATCACCATCGAACGAAACTACACCGCGCACGCCGAAGGCTCGGTACTGATCAGTTGCGGACAAACCAAGGTGTTGTGTACCGCCAGCGTCGAAACCCGCATTCCCCACTTTCTAAAAGGCCAAGGTCAGGGTTGGATCACCGCAGAGTACGGCATGCTGCCTCGCTCCACCGGCACTCGAATGGGTCGCGAAGCTGCCCGCGGCAAGCAATCCGGCCGCACTCAAGAAATTCAGCGCTTAATCGGTCGCTCATTGCGTGCCGCTGTGGACCTAAGCAAATTGGGCGAACACTCCATCACCCTGGACTGCGATGTCATCCAGGCAGATGGTGGTACACGCACGGCCTCGATTACGGGTGCGTACGTAGCGTTAAACGATGCAATCAATCATATGCTGAGCAAGAAAATGATCAGTAAGTCGCCGATTGTTCGCCAGATAGCCTCGGTTTCTGTTGGCATTTATGAAGGCATGCCAGTGCTTGATCTGGATTACCCGGAAGACAGCACCGCGCACACCGACATGAATGTGATTATGGACATGAATGGCGCGTTCATCGAAGTGCAAGGCACCGCTGAAGGGGCGCCGTTTACCGCGCAAGAGATGACCGACATGCTGGCGCTGGCAGATAAAGGCATTAAAGAATTGATTCAACATCAAACCGACGCACTCGCGAGTTAGGTATGCAAAAAGTCGTCCTCGCCACAGGAAATGCCGGGAAGGTCGCCGAGATGCAGTCCAGACTCGAGCGCCTAGGCTTTGACGTTGTTCCGCAAAGTGAGTTCAATATTCCCGAAGCGGTGGAAGACGGCCTCACCTTTGTTGAAAACGCATTAAAAAAAGCACGACACGCTTGTGAGCTGACTGGCCTTCCCGCGATTGCCGATGATTCCGGACTGGAAGTTCGCGCGCTGCAAGGGGCACCGGGAATCCATTCGTCTCGCTATGCAGACGGTCAGGGCGACGACGCCAACAACAAAAAGCTGCTTGCGGCACTGGAAGGCGTC
>JAUHZM010000388.1 GCA_030426005.1 Gammaproteobacteria bacterium | reverse complement strand
TACACCACCAGTTGCCGTGATTTTGATTAAATCAGCGCCTTCTTTATAACGTTGCCGCACCGCTTTACGTGCTTCGGCAATGCCGTTAACCACGCCGCTTTTGGCATGTGGATCACCCATTAAATCAAATCGATGTCCGTTGGTCGGATCGGCATGACCACCGGTGGTAGCCAGCGATTTACCGGCAGTAAATATGCGCGGGCCACTGGCTATGCCTTGTGCGATTGCTCCTCGTAGAGCACGGGTCACCGTACCATCGTCGCCTAGGTTGCGTACGCTGGTAAACCCCGCTTGCAAGGTGATGTCAGCGTAGTGTGCGGCGCGAAACGCGTAGTCTGCCGGGTTTAAGGTGAAATTTTCGATATACGAGCGTGGATTGCTTTGCGAGGTCAAATGCACGTGCATGTCAATCAAACCTGGTAAGCAAGTATAAGTGCTTAGGTCGATGACATTGGCGGCCTTGCTGGCGACATTGTCGACACTTTGAATGCGACCCGTGTTGATGGTGAAGCTGCGTGGCCCGGTCAAATTTCCAGCTACCACATCCACGGTGGCGCCGCAGTTAACAATGGTGTCTGTGGCGAGCGCGGACAGACTGGAGAGCGCGAGCGCTGAGCCCAGCGCGATGCGAAATGCTGCTTTTTTCATAGTGATAATTTATCTATTTTTTTGGAGTGTGCTTACCCTAGCACATGTTACCCTTGCAGTTTATCCAAAGTCGGACCGTCATACCCCAATGAACGATAACAAAGGCCTGATTTACGCAATTTGCGCGTATACATTTTGGGGAATTATTCCAATCTTCTGGAAGCAGTTGGATCATGTTAGCCCCCTAGAAATCGTGATGCATCGCATGGTGTGGTCCTGTCTCATGGTGGTTGGCTATATTGTTGTAGTCGGCGAGTGGCAGGCATTTCGTGCTTTGTTCCGACAAAAAATGCTGTTGCTGCGCATAGGTGCAGCGTCGATTCTCGTGTCGATAAATTGGGGAATCTTCATCTGGGCGGTGAACGACGGACACATTGTGGAGACGTCCCTTGGCTACTTTATCAATCCATTAATCAGCGTGCTATTTGGCGTGTTGTTTTTTGCTGAGCGCTTACGCGCGACCCAAATAATCGCCATCGGGCTAGCCGCCTGCGGTGTGCTGTTCTTGATTTTCGGCTATGGTCAGATTCCAATAGTGGCCTTGTCGTTGGCGATCACCTTTTCACTCTACGGTGTGGTGAAGAAATCAGTTTCCATTCCGGCGACCCATGGATTGGCATTGGAAACCAGTTTGATGTTTGGTCCGGCCGCAATTTATCTGATCTATCTGCATGCCAATGGTGGCGGTGTGTTCGGTTCAGACGTGTTAACCAGCAGTAATTTGGTGTTGGCCGGTTTGTTTACCCTAGTGCCGTTGCTGTTGTTTGCTGCGGCAGCAAAACGCATCAGTATGACCGCGCTGGGTATGACGCAGTATGTCGGTCCTTTTTTGCAACTCTTAATTGGCGTGATGATCTACCACGAGCCATTTGGTAGTGATCGGATGGTGGCGTTTAGTTTCGTCTGGGTGGCGCTGGTTATTTACTCGATTGATCAGCTGAATCATCGCCGCAAAGCGCGCCGTGCACGCCGTATGTTGACTTGATACCAAGAAGGCTTATCGGCTTAGATACGCCATCGCCTCTTCCATACCCTTGAGGGTTAAGGGGTACATGCGATCATCCATCAATTTACGAATAATCTGCGTTGAATGCGTGTGCTCCCAATAGGCTTCGGGCGTTGGGTTTAACCAAACGGCTTTGTCGTAGGTGTCGGTAAAGCGTT
>JAUHZM010000114.1 GCA_030426005.1 Gammaproteobacteria bacterium | reverse complement strand
CGACGGTGACGAATTCTGCGCCGAGTGCATTCAAAATCTGCACTGCGCGGCCAGAAAAACCACATTGCGGAAAACTCGCGTTGCCTTTCATAAACAATACGATTTCATTGTTAGTGACCGTTTCTTTGATTTGGTCGTGCATTGATACTTGTTCTGTCATGTCTAATACCTCAAAAATAACGCTATTGCGCTTCAGACGGGGTCAATGTTTTCATCGATAAGGCGTGAACTTCGGCCTTCATCTTATCGCCCAGGGCACCGTAAACCAGCTGGTGGCGTTGAATCCGACTTTTGCCTTCAAACTCGGCAGCCACAATCACCGCCTCAAAATGATGGCCGTCGCCGTCCACTGTCACGCTTGCATTGTCGAAGCCCGCTTCGATCCAGGTTTTTAATTGCTCAGGTGTCACCATGGTGTGTTCACAATGTTGTTAAATACTCGGCGCAAGGATACCGGAAACCCTGTGCCGCAACCAGCGAGCTTAAGCGGTTTTCACGCATTAAGCATCGCGTAATTTGTAGCCTCGTTGCAACAAAACCAGACAAACGACCGTTAGTAGTAAAGCGGCGGCCGCCATGGCCAGAAAGCTAAACAGCACCGGCTGGTCAGACTGGCCGAAAAAGCCATATCGAAATCCATCGATCATGTAAAAAAACGGGTTCCAGCGGGACAAAGCAGCCCACATATCTGGCAATGAGTTAATCGAGTAGAAAACACCGCTCAGAAAGGTCAACGGCACGATCAAAAAGCTCTGGAACGCGGCAATTTGATCAAACTTCTCGGCCCACATACCCGCGATCAAGCCGAGCGCACCGAGCGTATAGCTACCCAAAACCGCAAATAACAGAATGATAAAAAAGTTATCGATTGGCACATCTGCGTACCACACGGCCAGCACAAAAACGCCAACGCCAACGGCCAGTCCACGCATAACGGCTGCACCGATGTAAGCAAAAAACATCTCCAAGGCGGAAAATGGCGGCAACAGGATGAACACAATGCTGCCCATCACTTTAGACTGAATCATGCTCGAAGAGGTATTGGCAAACGCATTTTGGATCACCGTCATCATCAGCAGTCCCGGTATTAAGAACTGGGTATAGCTCACACCGTCAAATACTTCGACTCGACCTTCCAGAACATGCCCGAACACCAGCAGGTACAGCCATGCGGTGACCACGGGGGCCAATACGGTTTGCAGCCAAACTTTGACCCAGCGCAGTACTTCTTTTTTAAACAGGGTGTAACACGATAACCAATTCACTTTAGTTGCCTCCCTGGTTGCCAGTTAAGCGCACAAATACATCTTCGAGCTTGTCGTTAACCACACTCACGTAGTCGATTTTCATGGACGCGGCACGTAGGCGGTCAAGAATATCCATCACTGAGTCAACATCGCGTTTGAGTGACATCTCCAACACATTCCCCTCGAGTTTAGTTATACGAGCTTTGAACTCTTTGGGGATCGCATCGATCGTGTGTGTTGCTCGAACATGCAAGGTTGACCCCAGGCCGCGCGCGAGCAGATCTTCTTTGCTCTCCAACGCGATCATCTGCCCTTTATTGATAATCGCAATGCGATCACACAGCTCTTCCGCTTCTTCCAGATAATGGGTGGTGAGCACAATGGTATGCCCTTCGCGGTGCAGACGCCGCACAAAACGCCACATTGATTGACGCAGCTCAACATCAACCCCCGCCGTTGGCTCATCCAATACCAACACTTGCGGCTTATGCACTAAAGCTTGTGCGATCAACACGCGGCGCTTCATGCCACCGGACAGCTTCCGCATGTTGGTGTGTGCTTTGTCTGCTAGATTAAGTTGCTCCAGCAGCTCGTCAATCCACTGCTCGTTGTTTTTAACGCCAAAATAGCCGGATTGAAACTCCAGGGTTTCACGCACTGTGAAAAACGGGTCCATCACAATTTCTTGCGGCACCACACCAAGGTTCTGACGGGCACGCCGATAATCTTTGACCACGTCGGCACCCATGATGCTCAGGTTTCCTTGATCGACCCGCAATAACCCGGCCAACGCGCTGATCAACGTAGACTTGCCAGCACCATTCGGGCCAAGCAAACCAAAAAACTCACCTTGGTAGATATCAAAACTTACGTTATCGAGCGCCTGCAAGCTTCCGTATCGCTTACTGACACCGTCAATTGTGATGGCTTTTTTCGGTGCGGTCACAGGATTCACCAATTCATTACGGCTAGGGTTAGAAACAGCACGAGCCAACCCTTGGTTGGCTCGTGCTGAAATGTATGGTTTAAAGGATTAAGACGGAATTACGCTTTGTTTTTTGCCTTCAAGTCAGCAATCAAACCGTCGATTCCTTTTTGCTGCAAAGTCGCAGCAAAGCTCGCCTTATAGGTACGGATGACGTTAATGCCAACCACTTCTAAGTTGTAGGCACGCCATTGCGTGTCGCCTTTATTACTCATGGACAACACTATTGGGTAAGATGAACCCGATGCTGAGATCAATGTGGCTTTGATTTTCACACGGTCCGCACCAGGTGCTAGGTCGACTGGCTCGTAAATCACTTTCTCGTCACCAGTTGCACTTAACAGGCCAGTGGCATAACTCTGCAATAGAAACGTCTTGAACTCACTGATAAACGCCTTCTTTTGCGCAGTCGTTGCAGATTTAGAGACTTCACGACCCAAAATCAAGTCAGCCATTCGATCCACGTTCAACGCAGGCACCAGCGTTTTATCCAACATGGCATACAATGCCTTGTTATCTGCGGTATACAGTTCGCGATTTTTCTGCAGCTGGGAGACCATGCTGTCAACTGTCTCTTTGACGACCACGTCCGGCGCCTTCATGGCGTGCGCTTGGCCAGCCACCAGCAACAGGGCAAAGACCATAAGCGTGTTACGACTCAGTGACAAAATAAATTTCATGCGTACAACTCCAAAAGTTGGATAAGAAAAAGTTGCGCCTTGTAATCAAGGCAATAATTTCGGCCGATCAATTAATGCGACCCAAGGTATTCATTTCATTCAGACGATCGACAGCGCGACAAGATTTACCCCAAGCCGTGCGCTGTACATAAGGATACACAAATTTGCTGAACAGAAAATTAACCAATAGTTAGGGTCTAGAGCGTGAAAAACAAGCCGCATGTGGCAACTTATTCGCCACCGGTTTTCTTAGTCACCTTTTTACTGGCTTTTTTCCGCGTTTTGCGCACAGTTTTGGCTGCTGGAGCCACAACTTCCGGTGCAGGCGCGGTGTTTTTAGCCACGATCTCCATGGTTTCATTCAACTTAAAAAAGAGCATCACCACTTCAGCAATGACTCGCAATGCAATCGACGCGAAAAGCACAAAAATAACCGCTTCGAAAATACCAAAAAATCCACCATGAAACAGCTTATCCAGCCCCATCCACACCACACATACCAAACCAAGCCAGTAAGCCACCTGAACCAACGACGGCGTGATCATTTCATCAAAAAACAAAAATTTGCGTGGCAACGGCTCGTTCACAAATCCCTCGACTTTATCTAGCATTATTACGTCCTCTTAACGATTTACTTATTCTTCATTATAGCGTGCCAGCATGAGGAGCAAATCACCAACGCCTGATGCCTAAACCTGCCATCATCGACCTCTAGTTTGTTGCAATTTGCAGTCGAAACCAACACACTACGCGCAACAAACTTCGCCTTAACACCTTCCCTGTTCCGAGACCATTCAGCCTATGTCGATCGCATTAGCCATCATTTTTATTATTAGTGGCTTCTTCCTACTCATGTGGAGCGCCGACTTACTCGTCGACAATGCCTCTGAGCTAGCTGGTAGGCTCGGTATCTCACCTCTGCTGGTCGGTATCATTATTGTTGGGTTTGGCACATCTGCGCCGGAATTATTCGTGTCCGCGATGGCGGCACTGGATAATAAGGGCAACCTCGCTCTGGGGAACGCGCTCGGCTCCAACATCACAAATATCGGGCTCGTGTTGGGCAGCGCCGCACTGATTCGTGCACTACCAATTGCCCGCAGCACGGCGAAAATAGACATTCCACTGGTGTTAGCCACAGGTGTAATTGCGGTACTGGTCGTTTTGGACGGCACACTGTCACACATCGACGGTGTTCTATTGTTAGCCATACTTATTGGTTATCTTGCATGGTCCGCGCGCGATTCAGCTGATGGCGAACAACCTCAAATGACCGCCGAAGAACTCGTCGCGAGTGTGCACGAACACGATGTTCTGGCCGTGACACACCCGAAGGGTAAATCGACTCTCACCGCCTCGTTGTACACCATTGCGAGTATTGTGTTGCTTATCCTGGCGTCACGCATTCTGGTATTGGGCGCGACCACGATTGCGGAATACTTTAAAGTCAGTGAACTGATTATCGGCCTGACGATTGTCGCGATCGGCACCAGCCTGCCTGAGCTGGCTGCGGCTGTGGCGGCGGCGCGCAAAGGCGTGCACGACATGATTATTGGTAACATCATCGGCTCGAATATTTTCAATACACTCGGTGTACTGGGATTGACTGGTGCGCTGCGTAGCACTGCCATTGATACTGGTGCGCTGTGGCGTGATTTCCCCATCATGCTGACGTTTACTGTCGCTATGATGCTGTTGGCGCTGTTCCGACAACAGATCAGCAGACTGGCCGGCGGCTTCTTGCTCGCAGCCTACGCCGCTTATGTGGGCTACCTGGTGGTCGCTTCGGTTTGATCTTTATAGAGCGCAGCGCTAGAGTAAATTGCTATGAAAAAAACCACGTTTCTGGATTCAGCTCGCCAAGTCCTGAGCATTGAGTCCGCCGCCGTTGCCGCGCAAATTGATCATCTTGATCAAACATTTGTGCAAGCCTGTGAAATGGTGTTGGCCTGCGAAGGTCGCGTGGTGGTCACTGGCATGGGCAAGTCGGGACACATCGCCAGCAAACTGGCCGCCACCCTGGCCAGCACCGGCACACCAGCGTTTTTCGTCCACCCTGGTGAAGCGAGCCATGGCGATCTTGGGATGATTACCCCGAAAGATCTGGTTCTGGCGATATCCAATTCTGGTGAAACCGGCGAAGTGCTGGCGATTCTCCCGATCATCAAACGCATGGGCGTGCCGCTGATTGGCATGGCCAGCGCACCACAATCAACCCTGGCACGACTGTCGGATGTCTACCTAAATGTGCCCGTGGCGCAGGAAGCTTGCCCCATGAATCTGGCGCCGACGGCGAGTACCACCGCTTCACTAGCGATGGGCGACGCGCTCGCGATTGCGGTACTAAACGCGCGAGACTTCAATGAGCAGGATTTTGCCCGCTCACATCCGGGTGGCTCACTCGGACGTCGCTTACTACTCTACGTTGAAGACATCATGCACAAAGGCGACGAAGTCCCGCTGGTCGCAGAGTCCGCATTATTATCCGACGCGCTGGTGGAAATGTCGGGCAAAGGTCTCGGTATGACTGGTGTGGTGGACGCAAACAAACAGTTGGTCGGCATCTATACCGATGGTGACTTGCGTCGCACACTGGCAAAGCGATTGAGCATTGATACGCCAATCAATGCGGTAATGACACCAAACCCAACCACCACCACACCGGATACGCTGGCCGCCGAATTGGTATCAATAATGAAAACTAAACGCATTAGCGGCGTATTAGTCGTCAATGACGGTGAGGTAGTCGGGGCTGTGAACATGCAGGACCTACTTCGCGCAGGTGTTTTATGAATAAGCTACCCAAACTTCCTTACGACGTACCCGCGGATGTGACCGCTAAGGCCAAGCACATCAAACTGGCCTTATTTGACGTCGATGGCGTACTAACCGACGGCAAACTGCATTACAGCGCCGACGGGGAACAAGTCAAAGTGTTTCATGCACTAGATGGCCACGGTCTGAAAATGCTACAACTGGCGGGTATTGAAGTTGGGGTTATCTCTGCGCGCAACTCACAAGCGTTGCGCAAACGTATGCAGGACCTTGGCGTGCGCCATTGCCATCTTGGCATTAACGACAAACTCGCTGTGTTTGAACAGCTCAAACAAGAACTTGGACTGGACGACGCTGAATGTGCGTTTACCGGTGATGACGTCATCGACTTGCCGGTCATGCAACAATGCGGTTTGAAGTTCTCAGTTCAGAACGGCCATTTCATCGTACTGGCCATTGCTGACTGGGTCGCGCCATTAACAGGTGGTCAGGGAGCTGTCCGTGCCATTTGTGATGTATTACTCTATAGCCAGAATGCCTACCCGTTGGGCAAATCGAACCAACAGTAAGCCCGAATCAAACAATAATCTCGAATCGTGAAACAAGCTGAGTCACTGCTGTATATTGCAATCCTAGGGCTGATTGGCCTGTTTGGCATCTATTTGCAGACTGCCATGATGGAGGATGAACCGGAGCTCCGGAATTATAAAGATCGGCACGACCCTGACTATTACATCGAAAACTTTATCGCTACCGGCCTAGATAAAAATGGTCAACGACGCTTCCAGCTGAAGGCTGACCGCATGGCGCATTTTCCAGACGACGATACCGCGCTACTAGACAATCCACACGTGGTTGAATACGAAGTTGGCTTCGCACCGCGACACACGTATGCTGACTCCGGCTGGATGAATTCTACTGGGGACGAAATCTTAATGACCGGCAATGTACGCGTGGTGGTTGAAGCCGACTCCCGAGGACCTGGCGGCACCATGAAAGCCAAACGCATGCGAATTATTTTGGATAAAACCAAGGAAGGCTATTATTGAGCTTGCGCTCGTCAGTCAAATATTGCTCTGGCACGATTCACGTTCAGCCACCAGTCAGCTTGTATGCTATATTTTGCTGCCCATACGCAGTGCACTAAACTGACAGAGAGCACGAGTACGGCGCATAACTGAGACACAACCATAAAACCGCGATCGATGAAACTGACAACCAAACTGCTTTTGGCGCTCACCATGCTGACCTTCGTTGGTCAGGCCATGGCCTTGAAATCAGACCGGGATCAACCGGCCGACATTGAGGCCGACGATATTGAATTTGATTTCAAAAAAGGCACACGCACATACATCAATAACGTGCTTGCGATTCAAGGTACGTTACGTCTCAAAGCAGATAAACTCATTGCCGAGTACGACGGCAGCGAACTGAAGTCTGCAACCATGTGGGGTTCTCTGGCGCGATTTAAGCAACGGCCCGACGGTAAAGAACATGATGTCGAAGGTTGGGCTAAGAAAATTGTGGTCGATCAGCAGGCCAACACACTGACCCTGATTGGCAAAGCCGCCTTAAAACAAGGACCGCAAACCGCGCGTGGCGAAACCATCGTCTACAACATGGCCAACGACACCCTAAAAGTACAAGGTGGTGCGCGTATGAAATCGGTTGGTGCAGATGGCGAGGACAAAAAGCGCAGCATTAAAGACCCGTTCGCCAACAATCCAGACGGCCCTGCACCACCAAAGCAGCGCAAAGTCGCCAAAAAGAAAACTAAACCAGCGGCAAAGGAAACTTCCGAATTTGAGCAACCCGAAGACACAACCGAAGGTGATGAACAGGTCGTTGAAACCGAAGACGCACCAGAAGAAGTGGAAGAGCAAACACGCTCCGGCCGCTCACGACTGATCATCAACCCGAAATAAGCCATGAGTATTCTGGAAACCAAAGACCTTTGTAAGAGTTACAAAGGCCTACAGGTTGTTAAAAAAATTAATATTTCGGTCGAGAGTGGTCAGGTAGTTGGCCTGCTTGGCCCGAATGGCGCCGGCAAAACAACCAGCTTTTACATGGTGGTCGGCCTGGTGCGCAGTAATAGCGGCAAGATCCTGCTAAACGGCCAGGATATCAGCCACCTGCCCATGCATTCACGCGCGCGCTTGGGGATCGGCTACCTGCCACAGGAGCCATCGATCTTCCGCAAGCTGACCGTGGAAGAGAACATTTTAGCGGTGCTCGAAACCGATAAAAGTCTGTCGCCACAACAGCGTAGCCGGCGAGTCGAGCAACTATTAGAAGAGTTCAACATCGGCCACAAGCGGCACACATTGGGTATCTCCTTATCTGGTGGCGAACGACGTCGCGCTGAAATTGCCCGCGCAATCGCACTCAAACCCTACTTTATTCTGCTCGACGAACCCTTCGCTGGCATTGACCCAATCTCAGTCGGCGACATTCAGCAAATTATTGATTACCTTCGCAACACCGGCATTGGCATCATCATCACCGACCACAATGTGCGTGAAACGCTGGATATCTGCGACCACTCCTACATTCTGACCGAAGGCCGCGTCCTGACCGAAGGCACCGCAAAACAAATTCTCAGCCACCAGGGTGTACGCGATGTGTACCTGGGCTCTAAATTTAAGATCTGACGGCTCATTACCCCACAACAAGCAGGCTCCATACCCAACGACCTCGCTAGGTATGCCAGAGAATTTCTAAAATTTGATGGCATAGTCACTTTGATGAGTCTAGAATTGATTGTCCAGGCATCCGAATCCGACATGCCTTAGGGCGGGATTCAAGCACCATTCGTTTAGTGAAAATCGGTTGTAGATGAAACAATCCCTCAATCTCAAGCTTTCTCAGCAATTAACTCTAACGCCACAGCTGAAACAAAGCCTGAAGTTATTGCAACTCCCCTCTTTAGAACTCGAACAAGAAGTCCAACAAGCACTCGACTCCAATCCCCTATTGGAACGCGTTGAGTCTGAGCACACCGACTTGAATGACGGTGACGGCACTCTGCTAAATCAAACCATCGCCAACGATGAACCGCCTGCAAACAATGTCAGTGCAACTGAAACTGCATCGGAGCTGACCGACGACAGCGGCAATTGGCAGGAAGCGTTCGAATCTCACCGAGTGAGTAATGCCAGCACCGGCAATGGTGGCGGAACGGACACGGAATTCACGCAGTTTGTGTCGAAACAGGAGTCTTTGTTTGAGCAT
>JAUHZM010000113.1 GCA_030426005.1 Gammaproteobacteria bacterium | reverse complement strand
TGGCTACTGTGGTCAGATCAAGGAGAACGCCTGGGGCAATACGACTGGGTACTTTTGACCTGCCCGCCTGAACAAACAGTGGCACTATTACCCGACACCTGCAACTTTAAGACGGCCGTATCGAAAATTGAATTGCTGCCATGTTATTCGGTAATGCTCGCATTCAACCAGGACTTAAACCTGCGCTTCGATGCAGCCCTAGTTCGACACGCCGACATAAGCTGGATCGCTCAGAACCATAGCAAGCCAGACCGAGGATCAGGATGCTCAATGGTTATTCAATCCAACAATGACTGGGCGAAGACGCATCTGGAACATGATCTCGACACCGTGAAACACCACCTTATCAGTGAAGCTTCACGCATTCTGGGTATCGACCTACGTCATGCCATTCACAATGATATCCACCGTTGGCGCTACGCCAACACAGTGGTCCAGCGAGCGCACCAAGGTGATGTTTATTTTGACCAGGAACACCAATTAGGTGCCGCTGGTGATTGGTGCGGTAATGCGCGGGTCGAATCGGCTTATTTGCACGGTAGACAACTCGCTGAAAAACTTCTTAAGACGCTGTAAATTTAGGGTGTCGACGTTGCAGAGCAAGCGTCGACACCTTGATCCAAAGTCTAGGTTAGAACATCACGGCAGCTTCAAGTAGCTCGCCTACAGCCCACCAGGACCACAGCGTTCCGCCAGATACTCCTCCAAATTTCCCAGCACGTTTATGTGGTGTGTTGGCCACCAGGGTAAACTGTGCCACAGATCCGGAATTTCATTGTACTCCACTGTTTTTCCAGCCTTTTGCAGTGCCTTATAGAATTTACGCGACTGATCGACGGGCACACGCTGGTCTCGATCGCCATGGAAGATATAGATCGGGATACTGGCATCTTCAACGTTGTCAAGTGGTGAGAGTCCTTCGATAGTTGCGCTCTGAAACTCACGACCAAATGGGCTGTCGAAGGTGATCTTTTCAAATGTACGTAGCTCAGAGAGCCCAGCCCCGGCAATCGCACACTGATAGGGTGAGTTTGGCCGTACAATTGCAGCCATTGCAGCATATCCGCCATAAGAATAGCCATAGATCGCAATTCGATCTTTAGCAGCGATACCCTGCTCCACCAGCCAATGAGCACCATCATCCTTGTCATCCTGCATTTTCTGCCCCCATTCATTGTCGCCCGCACGCCACAACTTGGTTCCCCAGCCCTCCGATCCACGATACTGAGGTTGGAGCACAGCATAACCACGATCAGCTAGAAATTGCGCCCAAAGGTCCCAACCGTAATAGTCGCGTGCCCAAGGCCCGCCGTGAGGCATTACCACCGCAGGATACGGCGCTTTTCCGTTTTTAGGTTTGGTCAAATACGCAGGGATCACTAAACCATCTCTAGCCTCGTATTCGACGTACTCCATACCACTTAGTTTACTGGGTTCGAGATAGGGGAACTCGCGCCCGAGTGGCAGCACTTCTTTTCGATTCTTAAACAGATAATAGGCACCCGGCTCCGTTGGCCCACTAGATCGAACCACCATTAACGAACCGTCGTTGGACACCGAGGAGATTGAATGTGTCTGGTCTTTGGGTAGCGCTGAATAGATCAATTCATGGAGCTCTTTCTCCTGCTCATCGGTGTACACTCTGGTGACTTGAGCGCCTATCATGACGTAGCCCAGAATTTTACCGAAGTTATCTGCGCGGTTGCCTACAATAATATCGCTTGCCTCAGCAGCACTGTCAGCAAATAGCGGCTCGCTTATTGATCTATCCAGCAAATTGTACTTGCGGATAACCGATTTATCCGACGTGGTGTTATCACGGACATACACGTGATTCCGGTCAGGATCAAACGCAACTGGTTGCCATCCAGTACCGCCCTTTGCCATCAACGAGTGATGCACGTCCCAATCGCCAGTTTTCGGGTGCTTATAGGAAAAATCAATTCGCGTGCCAGGGTCATCGGTTTCTATAGTCGTCTTTAGAACAACTTCGCCCCATGCGTTCGTTACGGCACTGTTCCTCGGCGAACCACGATATACACGTTTTTCGGTTTTTTCTTTAAGATCCACTTCGTATAGATCAGAAGCAAACTCCAAATTCGTGACTCGAATCAATACTTTATTCTCGTCAAGAGGTAATGAACTCTCGATTGAAACGCCGATCTTCTCTTTGGTGGCTAAAATCTCGCGGGCTTTGATGACTTTACGCTTTTTTGCCGAGTAGCTAACAAAGTACGCTTTGTCCCGAAACCATTTGGTATTCCGACCAGCATACCGGTAATCATACTTCTGGCGTCCATACACGATGAAGGTTTCGTTATTTAACCATCTTACCAACAGCGGTTTAATATCTTTTGGCGACCAAAATACGGGTTGCTCAGCTAAATTCGAGGCATCCCAAACGGTCACCTGCGGAGCGCTGTTCACGTCGGTGAGCGTTAACCCGATCAAATGCTTGCCATCAGGACTCACATTCACACTATCTATCACCGGATCATGGATCCAGGCCTTCAATGGAATTTGTTCTGCATACACATGTGTTGACGCGGCGAACAAGATTGCCGTCGAGACAACTATGCTAAATAGTCGATTGAAAAATTTCATTCCGAATTCTCTGTTGTGTTCCTGAATATCTGTGTCGGCTTTTTAGCCGCTCAATAAAAACGGGGCTGCTGTTATGCACAGCAACCCCGTATTGCATTCAACTACTTTAGAATGCTTTGGAAAATTGCAGTACCAGCGTTCTTCCAATTAAATCATAACCAACGCCAGGCAGTGTATTGAAAACACGCGTGGCCGAGTCTGAGTTCTGACCATCGGAGACCAATGGCGGCTCTTTGTCGAACACATTGCGAAGCGAAGCAATTACTTGCCATTCGTTCGGGCTGGTGTAGCGCACAGACATATTATGATACATCGTTGCAGAGGTACTATTGAAACGATCACGATTGTCCGTACCTGGATCGAAAACCGGCTCTTCTTTACTTGAACTCAAGTAATCCATGCCCCAAAAGAATCGCCAATCTTTATAGTTAGCAATCAAATCAAGCTGTCCGGACCAACGCGGAAAACCCCAATTGCCTTCTAACTGAAACTCATCGCCCAGCAACTCCTGATATTGTTCACGAATATTCGTGGCCGTCATATCAACAGTTAGATCAAAAGTGGAGAACTCTTTGGTGTATACCAAATCGAAATCATAACCGCGGCTACGCTCAACACCTACGTTCAACAACGACGCATCGATATCAGTCAAGTTACCTTCTGAGTTTCGCGGCGCAATTCGATCACAGAATGGGCTACTGAATCCAGGCGAGGTGTAACAATCACCAACAACAAAACCAACGGTCGGTGAGGCAACTGAATTCTCCAACTCAATGTCGAAGTAATTAACCGCAAACGAAAAGTTCGTGTCAGCCGGCGTTAGCACAAAGCCAACGGTAGTTGAATCCGAGGTTTCTGCTTCGAGATTCGGATTTCCGCCAGTTACTGTGCGAATTCCTGGTACGCCATCAGAACCAAAATCAGGTGCCAAGCCCAGACTTGCGCAGTTGTCATAAATTGGATCACCAGGTTGGAAGTCGTCACCATAGTTAACACATGGATCAAGCAAACCACTTTGGAAACCGGTTTGATCACCGAGGAACTGCTCATACAAGTCCGGTGCACGGAACGACGTACCGTTGGTAGCGCGCAGTCGCAGTGTTGGGTTGACTTGCCAATTCAACTGCATACGCGAAGTGACATCATCACCGAATGAATCATAGTCGGTATAACGCGCAGCCAAATTGAAGGTGATTTCTTCAGCAAACGGTGCATTTTCAGCCAACGGAAATTCAAACTCGACATACGCCTCTTTAACAGTATCTTTACCAGCGGTGATGCCAGCAGCGGTCGTACTGAAGATGTTGTCACGTTGTGCCTCGATGTCGGGGCGGTCATCGATTTCCTCAGAGCGATACTCAATACCGAACACAGCTTGCGTATCTCCAGCCCAGGTTTTAAACAAAGGACCACCGACACTCAAAGAAAATTGTGTTCCACTGTAATCAGTCTCACCAACTGTTTCTTTACGGATGTAATCCAGATGGTCCTGAGGCAAGTTACCGTTGAGCAACGCATCTTCACTAAACCAGTTAGCGGCCACACAACCAGGGTTACCGGCCGCGTCACGACACACAAGGTTGCCATTACCGTCGATCACAGAGTCAAGCGAAGCAAACAGGCGGTCTGACAAAATACGCTGTGCACGATAGGTGCCTTCAGACTTATTAACCCCGATGTAGCCATCGTAGGTCCAGTTTTCGGTCAAATCACCTTTTAAGCCAACAAACAGGTTGCCACGCTCAACTTCGATATCCGTACCAGGTCTTAGCACGTTCCAGGACATAATCACGGGCTGCACCGCAAAGCCACCAAATGCCGCTAGCGGACCGTTGGTGCCAAATGGATTGGTGGGGTTAGACGCTGGCACTAATGGAAACAGCTGTTGGTATCCACCAATTGCCGTGGTTTCACGTTTGTTGTAGTACGCCTCGTAGTACACCGTCGAAGTGCGACCAAACAGCTCAATGTCCTTCTCGGCGAAAGACGTCAGCGAAAAACGATCAGACTCAGAGATCATTTGCGAAATCTCTGGGCTGCGCGTGTCGCGATAAAATGCCCCTTGATTGTCCAAAGGTCCTTCATCAACGGTAGTGAAATACGGAATACCAAACGCACCGTTGATATCAAAGTCGAAGTTAGGATTAGCTGGCGTCGACCCGGGCGTCAGAGATGGGTCATATCGCGCGAAACCGAAAGGAGATGTCACTAAACCGTAAATTGCGCCAAAACACAATTCTTCACCAGTCGCCGGATCACGGTTATCGATTGTACCGTCTCCGTCTTGGTCTGTAATCCGTGGTCGAGTGTCACATTTTGAGAAATCTCGATCCGTTTCGACCAGCTCATTCTGGCGTGTGTAATCGGCACCAATATTAAAAGACCAGTCCTCACCAATCGTGCCCCAAACGGCATCTAGCTTGTAGTTTTCACCACCGCCTTCCAACGGAATACTCGAAGACGCATTCAACTGCAATCCATCGGCGCGCTCACGTGTGATGACGTTCACCACACCGGCAACCGCGTCTGCGCCATAAACCGATGATGCACCGTCTTTCAAAATCTCAACGCGTGAGATAATCGATGAAGGAAGCGCGCTCAAATCCACCGAATTTACCGCGCCACGCACACCCGAAGGTCCCCAACGCTTGCCGTTGACCAGCACCAGAGTTCGTTGCGCACCTAAACCACGGAGTGAGACAGAGTTTGCACCAGGGCCACCGTCGGTGACAAAACCTGAGAAGGAATCGTCGATTTGTTGACCAGCAGCGATAGTCGAGCCCTGCAAAATATCCGATGTATCAAGCAAACCAGCCAGTGCGGAACGCTCAGCGGTGATGACAGTGACGGGTGAATTACTGGTGAATTCGTCACGCTTGATGCGTGAACCAGTCACCGTGATTTGCTCAATCGTTTTTTCTTCTGGCTCTACAACGTCAGTTTGAGACGCCACAGCCTCGTCTTCAGTCGTGACAACAGTTTCAGCTTCTGACTCAGTGTTCGATTGCGCATAAATGATGGGTGGTGCCAGCATGCAGAACGGAAGCATCGCGAGCACGAGCTTTTTCAGTTCATTTTTTCTCTTACTTTTCATACATTTATCCTTTATTTTTGTATTTTAACTTGTTTAGTACTGAACTCTTTTCGCACAGAATGAACAGCGTTGTAAGTGCGGATTGGCTCAGGCTAACTCGTTATATATAACAAATCATGTACATTTTGTAACGAAAAAAACACAATCAAACATCTGTGAGCGCACTCTTCAATGCGAGTTCGTTGCCCTGAGAGTTAGACAAAGCTCAACTCATCTCACACCTTACTCCACCTCTTGGGCCGCACCGATCGCTGACTCTGCGTGGATGCCGCGACGCAGACACAGCACCAAAAAACAGGTATGTGATTAAAAAATTAGGTGTGACCACTCATGCCGCACACCCTTACAACTTTTATTCTATGAAATAGTCAAGACCACAAACAGTTCATCAACCTGCCCTACGAATTTTGATACGTGCAACCCTGTCACTGACGATGAGAGACCAGCCCATGTTCAAACACATTCTAATCTCTGTTCTAATGTTTGCCCTCTGCCAAGCCGGAACGGCACAAACAAAAGTCGTTGTGGTGCCGATGTTCGACGAGAATAAATACCCGGATCCGTTCTCACCGGTACAACACGTATCTCCACTACATAGTAATTACTTTATCCATTCCAACCTGGTGGTGGATGAAGTAACCGGCCTGACCTGGCAGCGAGAGATCGCGCCGTTCACACTCAATTGGGACAATGCTTGGCGCTATTGTTGGGAACTCACTATCGGTGACCTAGACCAGTGGCGGCTGCCCGAGCCGAATGAATTGATTTCGATCGTCGACTTTAACGAGCGTGCACCATCAATCAATGTTAATGCTTTTCCTGGAACAAACTTCGTTTCACCCTATTGGACCAGTCAGTTTACTTCTAATTTTATGGTACCTGACCCATCACTGGCGCAAGTTTTGGCCGTGGATTTTCAGACTGGAGGAATGTTTAGGTACTCGCCTTCGGCGGGAATGCGAGTGCGTTGTGTGCACGGGCGTAGTGCATCGCGTGGTTCGGTATTGCGCAACGAAGGCAATGGCACAATCTACGACATGGCGACCGGTTTAACTTGGCAGCAAGGACACCAGCACTCTCGCGACTGGAGTGAAGCAATTGAGTACTGTGAAACATTGACGCTTGGCGGGTTGAATAATTGGCGAGTTCCTAACCCTAAAGAGCTGATTTCAGTGGCAGACTATCGCGACCCGTACATGATCCACAGTGACGCCTGGTTCAGTGGACTTGGGAGCTTTATCTGGTCTGCACAAACAACCGAAAGCAATACCTTAGAAGCCTGGGTAATGAATAACAGGGATGGTGGAGTCTATGGTTGGCCCAAAACCAGTAATGCCAGTGTCCGATGCGTGCACTAAACCAACATGCTCCTACTAGGGAGTCAACTAAGTCAGACATTTGACCACCAAACTCATTTAATGTGGGGATTCAATCATGGCGACCCTTTGATACAGTATTTTCATAGCGAGCAGCAAGAACGGTAGGACCCTTAGCGCAGCTGCTTAGAAAAGCCAGCGAGAATTATCCGAACTCAATTCTCGTGTCATACCATGACCATTCGGAGTACTGTATGAAACTGACTGTATTGATCGCCGCGCTGATCATTTCTATTAGCGCCACCACCAATGTCTTAGCCCATAACAAGGTGGTCGTGGTACCACTTAATGACAACAGTGTGCCGATACGAATTTACTATGGTTCAGTGACCGGATTCGGCGCATTAGAATCCGGCAACATCGTCGCAGCGAGCAGGATCTCTGAAGGCGTCTACTCACTTGAAATAGACGGCGATGTAGGAGGCTGCGCACTAAATGCAACCAAAGGATCACAGGGCGGCGGTGCATCAAATCTCTATGGCAATGTGAACGCGAGCGTACCCAGCGCAGGTAACACTATGACGGTCCGTACTCGAAATAATACGCTTGCATTGGACGACACCGACTTTCACTTCACTGCGATCTGCCCGAAGTAGTTGATATTTGGTTTAAAAAGGACGTTCCAGCACTAGCCTACTCACACGTAGGCTCGGGCAAGCCAGCAAATAAATCATGTGGTTTGCGGTATCGCAGCTCGTAGTATGGACGGCTTACTGCGGTCGCTGGCCAGCACGAGGTAAACACTGGGTAAGACGATCAAGGTAAAAAACGTACCAACTAACATACCCGCAACCAGAATAATGCCAATGCTGTTTCGAGCCTCCGCGCCAGCCCCGGTCACTAACACCAATGGAAAGTGCCCTAGCACCGTCGCACCTGTGGTCATCAGCACCGGCCGAAGGCGCGTTTCGGCGGCAATTTGAATTGCCTCGAGTTTGGAGCGACCGCGTTCCTGCATTTGATTAGCGAACTCGACAATCAAAATGCCATTCTTCGCCACCAAGCCTACCAGAGTAATAAATCCGACCTGGGAGTAAATATTGATGGTGGTAAAATCGAGAAAGGCGAATAACAGCGCGCCAGCCAACGCCAACGGCACAGAACCAAGCAGCACCACCAGCGGATCACGAAAACTGTTGAATTGGATTGCCAGCACCAAAAATACAAAAACCAAGGCAACCATAAGAACCCCTTCCAGCGTATTGCCTTCTAGGCGAATTTGTCGTGACTCGCCGGCATAATCGATTGAATAACTTGGTGGCAAAATTTCCGCCGCTGCTTGCTCGAGTGCGCTCAAGCCCTGCTCTTTTGTGGTACCCGGAATCACTTCGCCATAAATTCGAAATGCATTCTTTTGCTGAAACTTGCTCAAAATTCGAGGCGCCGTCTCTGTTTGCAAGCTCGCCACGGATCGCAACGGTATCAACTCGCCCTCAGGTGTACGAATTTTCATGTCCAACAACCGACCCGGATTAGTTCGAGCTTCAGGAGCGATCATCGGAATTACACGATAGGCACGCCCTGCCTGATCAAAACGATTAACAAAATTACCAGATAGCAACACATTTAATTGTCGACTAACTCCAGCCAAATCCATACCCAAATCCGCGATCCGCTGACGATCAAGCTTGATTCGCACCTGTGGTAGGTCAATCTTGAGGTCGGTATCGGCAAACAAGAACTTGCCACTATTTATTGCCGCTTGAACCATCTGTTCGGCGTACGGCTTCATATCAGCATTCGAGTCGGTACTTAACACCACCAACTCCACCGAGAAGTTTCCTGCTGTCGGCAAAGCCGACTCCAGTACCGGAAACGCCTTCAGCCCAGTCACACTTCCAAGCGCACCAAAAGCTTTCCAAAGCATGTCCTGTACGCCCTCTTCGCGCTCACTTAATGGCACAAAGCCGACACCACCAAA
>JAUHZM010000112.1 GCA_030426005.1 Gammaproteobacteria bacterium | reverse complement strand
GTTGGGGTTGATGATAGGTTCCTTTGTTGTGATTTTCGTGTTCAAAGGCATTATGGCGTTTACAGATACGGCGACGATGGCGATGTTGGTGTTGTCGGACGCGCTGATCGTTTTGATCATTGTGCTCATTGCATTAATTCAGTGGAAGTCGCCGAGATTCTTTGAAGTTAGCCACAGTAATCAAACCATTGCGCTTCAGCAAGATAGCACAAGCAGACCGTCGACTACCTCGGCGTCAGTTGATGTGGAGGTGCAGTCCGCGATGTATGAATCCTTGCTGGACCATATGCAACGAACGCAAAGTTACCGCGACCGTGACCTTAGCCTCACAAAATTAGCCCAGTTGACAGGTTTATCGCCGCACCATTTATCTGAAGTACTGAATCAATACGCGGGCAAGAACTTCAACCAATTTGTGAATGAGTATCGCGTTAAGGAAGTTTGTGAGCAGCTGAATGCCTCAGACACGACTCCGGTGCTGGATCTTGCGCTCAAGGCTGGCTTTGCGTCAAAAAGCACCTTTAACACGATTTTCAAAAAGCTGATTGGTATGACACCGACCCAGTACCGATTGCAGCGTAACGATCAGCGCTAGCGAAATTTCACAGGGCGGTAAATACGGGCATTCTCCGCGTTCAGAATTATAAAACGGGGCGTTCAATATTATAAAACGGTGCGAAAAACCGCGCTAAGCCTGTTGAAATAGCCACACTTTAATCAACCCCAGTGTGGCTATCATGTATTCAACGCCTTTTATTCTCTCCCTTTTGATTATTCTTCAGCTTTTACTTGGTAGTTCATCTGCAAACGCCGAGTCCGTGCGCGGCAAACCATTTGACTCGCATGCACTGGCTATCTACCCGGAATTGCTCGAGGTTCGGCGCGACCTGTTTGACAACCCTGAAAGTTCCGGCAATGAAGAGCGTACCGCACGCGTTGTCGCAAATTACTTAAAACATCTGGGATTGGAAGTAAAAACCAATATCGGCGGCCACGGCGTTGTGGGCGTTTTAAAAGGCGCAAAACCTGGTAAGCAGATCCTATGGCGAGCAGATATGGACGCAGCAACGTTTCGAATGGGGTCGCATGGGCATCAGGACTTGTCACACATTTGTGGCCACGACTTCAACACCACGATTGCGCTCGGGATTGCCAACACCCTATCACAAGACGTCGATAATTTAGCAGGGACCGTCGTTTTTTTATTTCAACCTGCAGAAGAAAGCCAGCAGGGTGCCAAGGCCATGATTGCCGACGGGCTATTCGAGATATTGGCGGTCGATGAGGTTTATGCGTCGCATATTGGCCCTTCAGCCACGGGTGTGATCAGCACCAAAGCAGGCAATCTGTTTTCGCACTCGCGTTATCTTGAAATTGAACTGAATGGGACTGCCGCTTCTCAACAAGTGGCGTCAGATATTCACCAAATAATGAACGGCCTGACCCGTGTGTCTGCGCCCGACCTCTTTTTCGATCTGAATAATGCGATGAGTCTAGAACATGGCATGGCGAACCCGAATACCATCTATCAGGATTACGTCTTTTTTGCTAGTCCACCTCAAGTGTCGACCAAAAACGACCGCACGGTACTTTTTGCAGAGTTGTACACCGCGAATACGGATGACATCGACGCGACCGTGAACGCACTAAAAAAGAAATTGGCCGAGAGTGAATACAAAAATCGAGTCCAGGCTGTGCGGGTATCACACGTTCGACAAGGCGTCGACAACGATGCGCGTCTGGTAGACCAAGCCAAGAAATTGTTGATCGAGAGCTTCGGTGATCACGTATTGGAGACGTATTACGGGCAAGTTCCATTCGCAAGTGAAGACTTTGGGCATTTTCAAAAGAGTGCGCCCGGTGTGTATTTCTTCATCGGTGCCTCCAATGCTGAAAAAGGCATCGTCGCTTTCCCGCATATGCCGAACTTCGACGTCGATGAGGAAGTTATTCACTATGGCGTTGCGCGGTTCGCCACGCTGATTAAAAGTCGTCTTTCCAGTGATTGATGTTAATTCGCACCCTAAAGTGCTAACCACCTGTGACTGCTCATAATTGAGCAACACGCTGCCAGTAGAGCTTTGCTTACTAACATCACACTATGTCACAAATTGCTTGGAAAAATTTATTTGATTTCCACATAACTAGCTCTATATTCGAAAGTGAGTCCCCTTTCAGAATTCGATACGTGGCCAAATTTTTCATCTACTTTGCACTTCTCGTTGCTTCCAGTACACACGGCGGCAACGAGTTATTTGCGTCAGGCGAGCAGTTGGCTGTTGGCCCGGTTGAGTGTGAGCAATGTGAATTCGGTATTGAGTTTGAGCGTGACTCTGACGACGCCGATGAAGGCACGTCAACTTCTGACCTTAGACAGATTGCGACAAGGCATTTCTCGCCAAGGTTTGAGTTACGGGCATTTGATTACTCGACGTTTGCCACGCCGAATCCGATACGCGCACCACCGGTCACCCTAAGTTTCAGTTAAATCGTTGTGCTTCGGCGCAATACGCTTATAAACCAAACTTTAGGGTTATTCCCATGAATTATTCAAACCCGTGTCGATACGACACATTTCAATCCGTCTCTGAACGTAAACCTGCGCTGCAGACCTTTGTTACTCACCAGATTGTAACGTGCATGGAGGTGACTCAATGAGTACCTTAAAGCTCACGCCAACGGTCGAAGTCGATGAACTGGCATGGCCTGATGAAGAGACCAATCTAACGACCTCCTCGCCGGCGATTCACTTCTTTGTCGACTTCAAAAAAGCAAAACCTCAGACCATAAAATCCAGCTTATCTGCGGTTGAGGCGCGGCGGTTAATGCAGGCTGCCAATGTGCAAACTGAAGTGGTGCTCGACGACAATGGGCGTTTTCTGGGCATCATCAGTTCAGATGACATTCTTGAGCGTAAGATTATGAAAAAGGTCTCTGAGGGACACGTTCGAAGCGAGATACCTGCGACCGATTTTATGCTGCCAAAACGCGCATTGCGTTGCGTGAGTTATGCGCAAATCCGCAAGGCCACAATTGCCGATGTGATTGAGACACTGAAGGACAGTGGTCAGCAGCATTGCTTAGTGATTGATTCAGAAGCGCATTTAATCCGCGGCATTTTTTCTGCTTCGGATATTGCCAACAAACTGCATCAGCCAATTCATATTCAGGATAAACCGGATTTTTATAAAATCCACGCACCAGCACAATAGCTGCAATCACCACGCCACGGTGACCCAGAATCACTGGCGTCATCGTGGCGAACTAGCTCGCTTTAACTGCCCTATTCCATCGGCTGTTTAATGCTGATTGCACCGCGCAACTCGCCAAGCTGGAATCCGTATGCGCGGTCATGCGGGTAATTCTCCTTGAGTTGAGCTTTGACCGGTTCCGGGATCTGCGCCTGAGCGCCATGACACGCTAGGCACACTGGCTTGGTTTCAAGTGCACGAACGTAGCGAAAAAACCGACCTTGCGGTTCCTGCACCACTTCGGCGTGTTCCATCTCCGCTACCTTCTCTACATCGTTAGCTCGGCTAAGAAAGTCCTGAAGCACAGTTTGTTCCCAGCTGTCAGCAAGCCCGATCATGCTGTTACGTGGTTTGTGACTGATACGCGTGACACGCCAACCGTTCTGTAACGACAGCGTGTTGGCGATGGCGGGCGCAACTGTGCGACATACGTCGATAGCCTCGACTGGCCCGTTAGCTGACATCTCCGACTTAAGTTTACTACCTAAGGTAGTCACGAGTTCGTCGGCTACTGCGCGCGCCTGATGGGTACGCATGGCTATATCGTCACTTTGAGCGTGGCTGTGCGGCTGCCAGGTGATCAGTATCAAGATCGTGAGACTGCTTAGTAACTGGGTTTTGGTCATTGTGCTGCTCCTCGCCTTGAGTTGGCTTGCCGGTTCGCCCTGTCACGCGACTTCGGCCACGTGACAAGGTAAAAACGCTCTCGTTGAGTTACCACGCGATATCGGCACGTAAAAAGGCATTGCGGCCGGTTCCCGGTAAACGACTACCCAGCATGATATCTGGGTTTCGTGCGCGGTTGTAGCCCGCCAGATGATCGAGATAGCTTTCGTCTAGCAAGTTCTCCGCGCCAACCACTAACCGTAAACGATCACTAAACTGATACGCCGCTGTTAGGTTGATTAGCGTATAACCGTCGGTTTGTGCTTCGCGGTTGGTATGGCTTACGTGCGTTTGGTCGTCGTAGGCCACCAACTCAAGGCTGGCATCAACGCGTTGTGCTGCATAGTTAAGTTGAATCGAGGCGTTGGGCGGCGCGATGCGGTACAAATCATCGTCAATATCGCGACGTTCGCCACGAACATAATTGAGCAGACCAGAGATCGACCACTGGTCATTAATACTGGCACGCCAGTCCAGATCAAAGCCATAAAAACGCGCATCGACATTATTGAATTGCAGCGGGTCGGGATTGGTTGTGCCGTTGGCCATGTTCATCATTCGCACCATCATCACTGCGCTCGCATTAGCGCTGGGTGTGCCTTGAATAAAATCATCTACATCACGGAAAAATACGCGTGGTGACATACTGAACTGCTTGTGCGACCAGTCAGCACCAAACTCAATTTCATTCGATTGCTCGGGCTTGAGGGTCAGGTTTCCGGTGTAGGTAAAACCGTCTGCCAATCGGCCGGTGGCTTGCAACGGCAACCACAAATAGCGCTCGACAAACGAGGCTGAGCGATTTTTACGCGCGAGCCCGGCGTACCAGACTAGGTTTTCATTTTGCGACCACCACACCTTAGCGGTGGCATCGATATTGGTGTCATCTGCCTTTCGATCTGTGGCATTAAACGTATCGCGTAACATCATCGCTGGTGGCATCATGCGTGCTGGCGTGGCATCGACTGCATCGGCATCCGAGGTCACGTGATTGACGCGAAGACCAATTTCGGACACCAAATAATCAGTCAAGCGATGTTCACGCTCGACGAAGACTCCGACCACTTCACGACTGGCGTTATTGAAGCCCTCAACAAAGAACATGGGATTGTTCGGGTTGTCGATCAAACCGTCGTGCTCCTCTTGCTGATAGTCTGCCCCAAGTAACCAGTGCCCCAGATTGTCGTCTCGTTGTGCGGTGACATGAAGGCCAAGATTGTCGACGTCAGTGGTATTTTGACGCCATTGTGCGGGGCTTTGCGGCGCAGGCCGAAGGTGATACTTGGTCATGCCATGTACCAACTCACTTGCGTTAAGTTGTGTATTTATCGACCAGCTGTCACCAGCGTACGCGTAATTTGCGCGAAACAGATCACCATCAAAATAATCAATATCCATGGGGAGCGCGGGCGTGCCAGTATTGCCGGTTTCATTACGTGTATAACCCAACTCAAAGGTGTGTGCGTCGCGACGATAGCCATACGCGATCTCGCCACGTTGCCGATCGAACTCGGTTGGACGAATTTTGCCTTCAGGAAAAGACTGATCCTCGCCCTGCTCAGACATAGCGGCCACCGCGATGTGGTGTGACTGATTGGCGAATGAGGCCATACCCCCAAATAGTGACGCATCATTCACCGTTTGACCGGAAAAAGACACACGGCCAGTCCGTTGCCAGTCGTCCGTTTCGGAAAAATCACCGAGTTTGGTGTTACTGACAATCGCACCGCCGATCGACTCTGGCATGACACTGACCGGCGCGATACCACGATACACTTCCAGCGACACCAGTTGCGATGGTGCTGCGTACGACAAAGGTGGATCCATCCAGTTCGGGCCAGCTGGCGCAATAGCGGCCCCGTTTACTGTGACGCCAATACGCGGGCCGTACATCCCACGATACTGGGGAATGCCCGTGAGCGGGCCGTTGCCATTAACGTTGCCGCCGGGCACGTCTTTGAGTAGTTGGGCGGTATCAGGCGATACCGACAGCGTGTCTTCAAGCAAAATTGTACGTTTGCTGTATTTTTCAACCACGATCACCTCTTCGATTGGTGCTTCGTTGGCAAGTAAGGGTGTATGTGGCAAGGCGAAGCACGCCAGACCAATCAGCGCAGTAGTGTTACGCATAATGAAATTCCTCTTAAGTTATTCGCAATGCTCAAACAAGCATGAGCTTTGATCAATTTGGTAGTCGATATCTACACGTACACGCGTCTAAGCTCGCATGAGCAGGCACAATAACGACGGTTTAAAAGCTGGATAAACTAAGAGAGGAAAGGCGGCGCTCGACTTGGGTGCAGATAAACCCGATCAGTCGAGAGTAAAAAATGCGCGTTTGAGATGTGCGCAAATTGATGTGTCAGAACTGGTCCAGACCAGTCTGATTGACGAATAATGACCGGTAGGTCGACGTCCGTGTTTAACAGACAAAACGCGCAATGGTAAACGCTTTGCTTGGATTCAGAGCTGCCCTGCTCTTCGATGGAAACCCATTGATAACCCTGACTCGTACACAGCAATACCTGCGTGGGGGTACTGGATTGTGTGGCGGCCGCGAGCGTATTAACCAGCATCAACAACACGAGCGACTGCGCAATCCAGCGACTGGTGCGCTGTGATCGGCGAGTACGACCTGTGATGCGGGCTAACATGTGGTGCGGGATCCGTTCGGTTTAAATTAGAGAACTAACTACGTAAGCTCGGATCATAAACCGAATGCTTGCGAAACTCGAGTCTGATTATTCTGACTCGATAATCCAACGAACTTTCGGCTCCAGTGTTGTCATTCCCCACTTCTTACCAATCGCAATTGAGGTTTCAATATCTTGGTTGTCAACTTTATTTGACGCTGTCGCCATTAATGCACCAACTCGATTGCCACTGCCACAGTGAACAAGTAAGGGTTCCTCGTCATGCTCATCGATAAGGCGGGCTAACGTACGTGCGTTCTCTTCGTTGATGCCAGCCGCGCCAGCGACAGGCAGATTGATGAACTTCATACCGAGTTCTGATACCAGAGCGGCTTCATCCCAATCCGTTTCGGCGGGGTTTCGCAGACTAATGACCGTTTTGACGCCCAGCGTTTGGAGCTCGCGCAACTCAGCCGGTGAAGGCTGTGACGCCGAATACAGTCCATTCTCAACATGCTTGATTGATGCTGGGAGTGCGACTTCAGCTTTCGTAGTCTCGCTTGACGCCGCTTGATGGGTAGTACAGCCACTCAACATCGAGAGCGTGATAAGGATCGCAATAGACGCAATACCGGCTTTTGGTAGTTTAAACACAGATTGTTTCCTCACTTAAAGCTTATTTCTTTTTTGTGCTGAATCCGAACACAGCATACAGAGGGCAAAAGTTAATAAATGCGGTTACCACCAGGATTATACCCAGATAACCCCAAGGTGTTTGTGGACCAAAAAACGCCAAACTAATCAGGACCAGCCCGAGAATCAAGCGGATGATTCGGTCAGTAGAGTTAATATTTGCAGTAAACATAGGATATACCTCATAGTTGGAAGTCAGCTCACATTAACAATAGCAACTTGCTGCCACGAAGAAGTTGATTCAGATCAAAGATCTTGACGTTTAGATAGTTGCACTCTCACGAACCGGAAACCAATATTTATGCACACCATACTCGGCGCAAGTGGTCAGATCGGCACAGAATTAGCACTGGCCTTGAAGACGTATCATACCGACGCGATCCGTGTCGTCAGCCGTCAGCCACAGAAGATCAATCCATCAGATTCCGTTCTTTCTGCTAACTTAACGGATGCTTCACAAACCTCGGCAGCAATCGCCGGTTCAGAGGTTGTTTACCTGACAGCCGGATTGCCGATGGATACTAAACGTTGGGTAAATCAATGGCCGCTGATCATGCAGAACGTGATCAAAGGTTGTCGCGAGCATCGTGCGAAATTAGTGTTTTTTGACAATACTTATATGTACCCGCAGACCAGTGAACCGCAGACAGAACAGACGCGGTTTGAGCCCAACGGTGCCAAAGGCCGAGTTCGCGCGCAGATCGCCAATCAGCTTCTCGCGGCAATGCAAGCAGGAGAAATCGAGGCGCTGATCTGTCGTGCACCGGAATTTTACGGACCAGGTAAAACCCAAAGCATCACCAATGCCACTGTCAATTTCCAGAATGTGCAATCAGTGTCAGATGATTTTGTTGATTCAGCAAACAGGGATTATCACCTGGCAGAGACTTCCCCGGCCATTGACATGTGTGCTGACTCAACTTCCTGGACTGTGGACATTGACGGTCAGAGCTGGGCATTTGATGACCCCAATGTGATCAATGCCCAGGGACCTTTCGATGCCGGAGCAGATGAAACTTATGCCTCTGACATCATTTTCATGAACAACTTTGACTGAATTGAACTGATCACACTCCGGTACGGTTCAGGCGAAGTGGTGAGGGGGAAGGGCAGCAGGCAGGTTCACTCGGGTGGATCTGCCTGTTGTTTTTGCTGGATGAAGGTTTTGTGTGCACTGAATTGATCGGCAGCCACTGGTTGCTGACTGATCATGGGATCTTGTTCATAGGTTTCGATCAGCCTCAGTGATTGGCTGTATTGTCCATTGAGGAAGTAGGCGTTTTCCAGTGTCAGGGCACAATAGACCTCCATGATGTTCTTTTCGTTGCCGCCAGTGGCGTTGTTCAGACAACGCTCACCCACCTCAATGGCTTCATCCAGCCTGTGAAGCGCGGCATAGGTTTTACTGAGGATGATTTCAACATACAAGGTTCCCCGGTGTTGTGCGCCTAACTGACGCCTTTGTACGGGCAGGATGGACAACAACTCATCCAGTGCCAACTGGTGCTGATTGTTCTTCACCAGCATGGCAACCAATGCTGTCTTGTATTGCAGGGTTTCGTGGTGCTCGTCGCCAAGTTGCCTGTTATAAACCTCAACCGCACGACTGGCGTGATCAATCGCAGCATCCAACTCACCCTGAGCCAGCAGGATGCCTCCCAGACTCATCAGAATTTTGGCGGTAAACACATGATCGTCACCAAAAATATTGACGGCGATTGTCAACGCATCTTTTGCCTGCAGGCTGGCTGCTTCCAATTGATTGGTTGTGCGGTATGCTGTG
>JAUHZM010000111.1 GCA_030426005.1 Gammaproteobacteria bacterium | reverse complement strand
CATCTTGACTGGCAAATCCAAATGACCACCTTGAGCACCAAGGACAAGCTTATTGCAAATGCCCTGCTCCGCTGCCTAGATGATGAAGGTTACCTGAATTCAGATTTAGCCGAGATTGCCGCCTTGATCGATGCCGATATTGAGATTGGCGAAGACGAAGTGCATGCGGTGCTCAGCCTGATTAAAACACTTGAACCAATCGGTGTTGGTGCACGCAATCTGAACGAACGGTTATACATTCTTCTCGACCAGCTTCCAGCCGACACTGATGGGCTTGAATTGGCCAAACAGATCGTTACCGAACACCTGGACTTAGTTGGTACACGTAACCTGGCAAAATTGAAGAAGGCACTGGGTGTGTCGGAGCGCGCGTTGTCAGATAGCCTGAACCTGATCACGCAATTAAATCCTCGCATTGGCGGCGAATTTAAGAGCGACAATCAAGATTACATCATCCCGGACGTACACATCAAAAAGGTGAATGGCGTATGGCGCGCGCATTTGAATCCTGACAATCAGGTTAAGTTGCGCCTGAATCAAACCTATTCCGATATGCTGAAACGGGATATCGACAAAGAAGGCAGTGAGTTCATTCAACAGAATCTGTTGGAAGCCAAGATGTTTATTAAGGGCCTGATGAGTCGATATGACACCTTGTTACTGGTGGCAGAAGCAATTGTTGAGCGCCAACAAGGCTTCTTCGACCAAGGCGATGAGGCCATGCAACCTATGGTATTGCAGGACATTGCCGAACAACTTGAAATGCATGAATCCACTATCTCACGAGCCACCGCAGGCAAGTATCTGCTGTCGCCGAGAGGTGTGTTCGAATTGAAATATTTTTTTTCCAGTGCACTCAGCACCACTGATGGCACAGCTTCCAGTTCAACCGCAATTCGCTCATTGATTCGCAAAATGGTCGATGCCGAATCCAAAGCAAAACCGTTAAGCGATAGCAAAATTGCTAAAGAACTGGAACAACAGGGGCACATTGTTGCGAGGCGGACCGTCGCGAAATATCGCGAAAGCATGCAAATCGCACCATCCAGTCAACGTAAATCATTGGTCTAAAATCATGTTGTAATAATTTTCGGCTTGAAACCATGAGATTTGGGCGCAATACCATGAGTAGAACGCTCAAAGTCCAACGGACAGTGCGTTCAGCAATGTGCATCACAAGAACGACGGGAACACCAAACGATCTCGTCAATAGAACAGGAGAATCATATGCAGTTAACTATCTCAGGGCACCAAATCGATTTAACCGATTCAATGAAGCATTACATCGGCGAAAAGATGGAGCGAATTGAACGGCACTTCGATCATCTCAATAGTATTGATGTGGTGCTTCACGTCGAAAAGATTCACCACAAAGCTGAAGCCACGGTGAATGCCAAAGGGATAACCCTTCATGCGCACGCAGATTCCGACAACATGTACGCAACCATCGACGACCTGACAGATAAACTGGATTCACAGGTTCGCAAACACAAAGAAAAAATCACCAATCATCATCGAAATGGCGGGGCGCTAAAAGATCAAGATTTTGATACTGGCGGCCTCGAATAGATTGCACTAAAAACAGGCAATCAATAAAATCCACCAACATTGCGACCGAGTAGATCGGTCGCTGAGGTGGATTTTTACTATGCATTCCATCTCACCTTAAAAACTTTTACACTGGTGACCTGTCGCCACCAGCTTCGCCATCATTTTATCGAACACACGTTCACTGTAACGCACAGCGCCTTTTCATCATGACCACATCCAATTTTCTGTTTCAAACCCTGGACGCCGAGCTGATCGTGGTACAGGCCGACATAGGCAGTCGCAAAAAGCTGCTGGAGGAAATGGCACGTTTATTAACCATACCGCTCAATCGCGATGTGAATCTTGAAGAAGATGGCGAGCTAACGAAAGAAAAAGACATTTACCTACAACTTTGGGAACGCGAAAAACTGGGCAATACCGGTATTGGGAATGGCGTAGCGCTACCACACTCACGCTGCCCGCAAGCCAGCAAAGCCATTGTAGCGATTATCACGCTCAAAGATGCGGTCGACTACGACAGTCTAGACCGACAACCCGTCAACGTGGCATTTGGCCTGTTAGTTCCTACGGAGGCGACGCAGGATCACTTAAATTTGTTAGCTGATATTGCCCGCATGATGTCTGACAACCAGCATAAGGCCGAGGTCGCCGACGCGGTATCTGCACAGGACATTATCCGCCTGATTGGCGACTGGTCATGAGACCGAGACATCGATGAACGCACCGAAATTCTTCATCATCAGCGGCACCTCCGGGTCCGGCAAATCCATTGCACTGCAGGTGCTGGAGGACCTCGGCTTTTATTGTATCGACAATTTACCGGCTTCCCTAGTGCCGGAAATGGCAGCGCGTGTATTAGGTAACAACACTACCCATCACAATTGCGCGGTCAGCATTGATTCACGTAACCAGGACTTTATCGGTGACCTGAAAAACAGTTTCGATACGCTCGCGTCATTCAACGTTGAAACCCGCGTTATTTTTCTCGATGCCGATGACAACACGCTGTTAAAGCGCTACAGCGAGACCCGACGCAAGCACCCGTTGTCGGATGAAAACACCTCATTGCTGGAAGCCATCCACAAAGAACGCGACCTGCTGGATTATCTCTATAGCATCGCAGACCGCCGAATCAATACCTCCACGACCACACCGCACGAACTACGCACCATCATCCGCGATGAGAGCGTGCAAGACGATGGCCGCGCTGTGACCTTGCTTTTCGAATCCTTTGGCTTCAAATACGGCAACCCCACAGATGTCGACTTTATGTTTGATGTCCGTTGCCTACCTAATCCGCATTGGCAGCCAGAACTGCGGCCATTAACCGGACTGGATCAACCTGTGGCGGACTTTCTGGCGGCACAAAAACTCACCGGCGCCATGCTGCAGCAAATACGTGACTTCGTTGACTACTGGCTACCGCATTTTATCGCCGATAACCGCAATTACATTACGGTCGGTATCGGCTGCACCGGCGGTCAACATCGCTCGGTGTATTTAGTGAACCAACTCTGGCAGCATTTTAGCCAAAACAAAAACCTCCACACCCTGGCTCGACACCGGGAGTTAAGACATACCGCGCATGCTTGAACAACCAATCGAAATAATCAATAAACTTGGGCTGCATGCACGTGCCGCAGCGAAGCTCGTTAGCACGGCGAGTCGTTTTGGCAGTCGTGTAGAAATCCAATTTGCCGGACAAACCGCCGACGCTAAGAGCATTATGGCGGTAATGATGCTGGCTGCATCAAAAGGCAGTCAAATCACTATCCGAACAGACGGAGATGATGAACAAGCAGCAATGGACGCTGTCACCGGGCTAATCAACAACTATTTCGACGAGGAAGAGTAACGCATGCTCAGTTTGATCGGCTCAGGGATTGGACGCGGTATCGCAATCGGCAAAGCCTATGTGCTGAAGTCGACCGATATCGAGCCCCCGTTCCTGCGCATCAAACAAGACAATGTCGAACCCGAAGTCGAGCGCTTTCAACAGGCCGTCGCCGACGCGGAGCATGAATATCAAACCCTGTTAGACAGCCTGGACAGCAATGCACCCAAAGAAAGTGCTGCCTTTATCAATGCGCACATGCTTATGTTGCGTGATCCGCTCCTGATCAATGAATCCATTCAAATCATTCGTAACGAGCTGGTCAACGCCGAACACGCACTACAAACACAGTCAAACAATCTGATCAAAGTTTTCGAGCAAATGGAAGACACCTATTTGCGCGAAAAGAAAGTGGATGTAAAGCACATCACTGACCGACTACTTCGCCACCTGATGGGGATTGTGTCGCACACACTTGACGAATTTAACACCGAAGACCTGAGCGGCAAGATCATCGTTGGCAAAGACCTAACGCCTGCCGAAACAATGTTTATTCGCGGCCGTAAAATCGTCGCCTTCGTTACCGATCTTGGCAGCCAGATTTCACATACAGCCATTGTTGCTCGCAGTTTGAAGCTGCCGGCAGTGGTCGGCCTGCATGGCAGCAGCAAATACATCCTAGAAGATGACATGCTGATCGTGGATGGTTTGCGCGGCATCGTATTAATCAACCCAACCGATCAAGTACTTAAAGAGTATCGCGGCAAGGCACGGCGCCTACGCGAGCGTGAAAAACAACTCAGCACGCTGATCCGGCGGCGCACTAAGACCTTAGATGGCGAGCGCGTACAGCTGATGGCAAACATCGAAACCGCCAAAGAACTGCGCGAAGTAAAACGTGTCAACGCCGAGGGAATCGGACTGTATCGCACCGAATACCTATTCATGAACCGCGATGCTGCACCGGCCGAAAATGAACAGTTTTACGACTATAAAAAGATCGTTACCAGTGTTGATCGCCCGGTTGTCATACGCACCTTAGACATCGGCGGTGATAAACAACTTGGGTTTGGTTATCCCAACAAGAGTTCCAGCGAATCCCCACTGGGACTACGCGCCATACGCCTGTGCCTCAATCATATTGACCTTTTCAAACCACAACTGCGCGCGATTTTACGCGCATCCGCTTACGGCAAGATATCCATCCTTATTCCTATGGTCAGCAACTTTGATGAGGTCAATCAAGTCCTGACAATAATCAAACAGACTAAGGCCGAACTAAAGGCAGAAAATATTGCTTTTGATCGCCGCATCAAGATTGGCGGAATGATCGAAGTCCCGGCCGCTGCGATTATGGCGGATGTGTTCGCACAGAAACTGGATTTTCTCTCCATTGGCACGAATGACCTAATTCAATATACGCTGGCAATCGATCGCGTGGATGACGCCGTCAACTATCTTTACGATCCAACCCATCCGGCCGTCTTACAACTAATCAAAACCGTGATTCGGGCCGGGGAGAAAGCCAATATCCCAGTGTCTTTGTGTGGCGAAATGGCGGGCAACGACCGTTACACTCGCTTGCTGCTGGGACTTGGGCTTCGTCGCTTTAGCATGGATGCGACCTACCTGCTTAACGTAAAGCAGCAGATTATGTCGGTCGACACCAGCAAGCTACGTTATCTGGTCGGTAAAGTTATCAATGCTGACAGCACCACCGAAGCACGAGAATACCTGAGCAAGCTCAACACGCTCTAGACTCCGGCTCATCGTCGGTTTGCGTGCATTAGAAGTGTAATGCGCGGGCACACGCACCTCGGTATAATGCAAGTAGTCCCAACCAATGGAGAATCATCGCCGTCACCTGGACTGCGAGAAGTTTAAGCGTGCAATCACCGAATCCACCGATCAGTAATGTTGACGAGCTGTTAGCCGCCGATAATGTGGAGGCGATTGTCGCCATGTTCGCCGATGCGCATCCAGCGGATATCGCGGATGCACTTGAGCGCTTGACGCCAGTCAAACGACCGCACGCGTGGACGCACATTCCAGAGGACATCAAAGGCGAAGTGCTTGCTGAGCTCAGTGAAGGGGTCTTTAAGAACCTCGCGCATGAGCTAGACAAGGGCGAATTGATCGACGCCATCAAGGTACTCGATATCGACGATATCGCCGACCTGATTCCAGACATGCCCGAGGCCTTATTGGCGGATGTTCTCTTCGCAGTCGACGTGGAGACGCGCAACAACCTTGGCGAGGTTCTATCGTATCCTGAGGACAGCGCTGGCGGTCTAATGAATTTTGACGCCATATCCGTGCGCGATAACGTCTCGCTGGATGTGGTACTGCACTACTTACGATTAAAAACCTCACTCCCAGACAATACCGACACGATCTTTTTGGTCGACCGCAATAAACGGCTAACTGGCATACTGCCGGTCAATGTGCTGCTCACTGCACCTGGTGGCGACCAGGCGATCAAGTATGCCGTCGAAACGCCAGTCAGTTTTCAATGTTTGGATAGCGAGCTAGATGTTGCCAAAGCGTTCGCGGACTACAACCTGGTATCAGCACCGGTGGTTGACGATGCTGGCCGATTACTCGGTCGCATCACCATCGACGACGTGGTGGATGTAATCCGAGACCAAGCGGAACACGACATTATGGCCGCTGCTGGTTTACGCGAAGAAGAAGATATTTTCGCGCCTGTCGCACGCACCTCTCGTAGTCGGACTATCTGGTTGGCTGTGAACCTAGTCACTGCCCTGCTTGGTTCCTGGGTGATTGGTCAATTTGAAGGCTCGATCCAGAAACTAGTAGCACTCGCCGTATTGATGCCCATCGTGGCCAGCATGGGCGGCAATGCAGGCACACAGACCCTCACGGTGGTGATCCGGGGCATGAGCCTCGGCACGATTTCCAGAGGCAATGTGTTTAATGTACTAAAAAAGGAAGCGCTGGTAGGCATCCTGAATGGCATCATTTGGGCAGTTGTAATCGCATTGATCGCGGCATTATGGTACCAGGACATCCAATTGGGGTTAGTAATCGCTGCTGCGATGATTGCCAACTTGTTTATGGGTGCTATCGCTGGCGTTTGCATCCCGATTTTTCTGGAAAAAATGAATATCGATCCAGCACTTGCAGGTGGAGTAGCGCTGACTACCGTGACGGATGTCGTGGGCTATTTCTCAGTACTCGGCCTCGCAACCCTGCTACTGCTATAAGGCTTACGTACTCTCAATCGACCCGACCACCGGCAAATCAATCAACTTAGCGATTTCGAATCTCCGTAAACTGGTCTTTCATGTGCTGAGGCTCCCCAATCAGAGTATCATTGACCTGCACCCATGCATGACTGGCAAATTGATGATCGCGCTTGTTCACGCCAAGTTTGACACTCGCCGGAATCCCCAGTTCCAGCAACATATCCGACAGCACGATCGATTTTGGCAAACACGCCAGATTCAGCCAATGCAAGCGCGCGGCCAACCGTACCGACTCATGCATTTTCATCGCTATTTGCACTGCGTCTGGCGACACAGGTCTAGAAACAGTGTCACTGAGATCCAATTTGCTGTTTAACCACGCACCTTGCCGTAATTTAATTCGCCACCAAACGCCCCATAATCGCCAATACGCAGACCAGAGCCAGCGCTTCTGTTGCGAGCTAAGTGATTGAAATTTAGTAATTTTCACAAATACAGGAACACGTTCATAAGCGGCCGAGAAGATCCGATACCAACGCACCGCCACGGTGAATAAAGTTGGCTATGTTTGAGAATCAGGTAAACTATAGACTATGAACGCACTGAACTCCATTTCATCCAGTCGAATCTGGCAACGCCACGGCACGTTGATCGCCTGGGTGTTCGGTGGCCTATGTATAACAGCTGTTGCTGCCACTATTGGATGGGATGCCTATCAACAACACCAGGTCCGCGCTCAAAACTATGCACCGCAGAAGATTGCACCCATTCAACAAGCAGCACGAGCAACGTATCAGGCACAAACAATCGTTCGCGCCAACCTCTTCGGCTCCGAAGTCGTGAAAGTAAAAGAAAAGCCCATCGTTAAAACGACCTTGAACCTCAAGCTGCAAGGCATACTCTGGGCTAGCGAAGGTGGTATGGCGCGAGCCATTATCACCTCCGGCAAAAAAAAAGCGGAACTCTACGCAGTTGGTGAGAGAATCAAAGGCGCCGGTGCCTCGATCAAAGAAATTCGAAGCGCTGAAGTATTGCTCGACCGAAATGGAGCTACTGAAAGTCTGCCATTGGTTGTCAAGAAAGCCGAAGAATTAGAACCATTCTTAGCCCAGCAAGCCTCGTTTGTTGATCGTGGCAATGTCCCAGCACAATTCCAGGCAAGCACGGGTAACAATGACGGTGCCAATCAAGCTCGACGCAAACCACAGTCTGCCAACGGCGCACCAAGGAAAGTTCGACGCCCAAATTTCAGCGGGCTTGATAAAGCGTTACGCAAGATGGGCGAAATTTAGACTAATGGCCCCTTTTGCTCCATTGGCGCAATATGACGCCGCTTACCAACGCCAGCATCACATAGACAAACCAGTTTCCAAATCTTAAAAACCAGGTAGCGCCAGTTTGCGGCTGCACGTATTGTACGAGTGTTGCTGGCGCAAACTGACCGCTGATCGACTGAATCTGACCGCGATGATCGATAAATGCCGACGGACCTGAATTCGCACTTCGAACCATAGGTCTCGCTAATTCGCGTGCTCGCATTTGTGCCATTTGCAGACGCTGATGTGGGGCAAACGAGTCACCAAACCAGGCATCTTCACTGATATTCACCAGCAGTGTCGCACTTCCTAGCGATTGACGATATTCATTTGCAAAGGCGTCCTCGTAACAGATCGACAAGCCCACCTTGATCTTCTCTCCACAAGTCAGGGCCTGCTCGCCTTGCCAAGCTGAAAAATCCGACATAGGCAGATCAAGATAATCAAGCACCCATTGAAACAAAAATCGTAGCGGCAAATACTCACCAAAGGGCACAAGATGTCGCTTGCGATAGACTTGCAAGGGCGACGCTTGTCCGCAACTGAAAACTGCGGCATTGTAGCTCTCTTCAAACCCTGAAGGCTCGTTAAGCAAACTTGGTGTATCGATTACGCCTGCTAACACCGCCGTGCCGTCAGGTACCATCGAATCCCAAAAACCTAAATCGAGGTACTGCAAGTGCATGGGAATTGCTGTTTCAGGTAAGACCACCAAATCGACCTTTTGTTGATCTCTTAAGTCACGCAGTATAGATCGGTAGTTATCGATCACGGCGCGCCGGTAACCGGGCTCCCATTTCTGATCGATTGAAACGTTAGCTTGGATCACGCCAATCTTCAACGCATGCTCATTCGACTCGCTCCAGTCGACGATATCGATCAACCAAGACACTAACACAAGCCCGGCGACAAACGCCGCCGAAGGCCACCAACGATACAGTAAGCCAGCCGCCAGTAGGGCAGCTATGGCGGCTACAACGAAACTAACGAGATAAATACCGCCGATTGGCGCCCAGGCGGCGAACCAGGTATCGACCACCGCGTAGCCGATATCCAACCAGGGAAAACCTGTGAGCACCCAGCTCTTCAACCATTCAAAGATAATCCAAATTGCCGGCAAGATGAG
>JAUHZM010000110.1 GCA_030426005.1 Gammaproteobacteria bacterium | reverse complement strand
TAGGTCGACTGGACATTCCGCTGAACACTCAACAGCGCACCAAGTCGCTGCACAAAATTGCCCTGCCATTTGCCCGTTGCGACCAGATCGCGAATCTCCTGTCGCACCGAGTCGCCAAAGTCCCGTCCGTGCCGATCCCACTGAGTCGATTCGGTCACTGCGATGTGCCATTCAACAGCGAGCCTTTTGCCAAGACGCCAGGTCTCTAACTCCAGGTAACGTTTCGCTAATGTGATCTCCTGCTGTAGAGTATGGCTTTTACGTTGATTTTCTAACCCTGCACGGAACAGCATCGATAAGGAGCCGATCGCTTTCTCAGCATGCTCTGGATTGATCGCCGTGAGCTCCGAGATCGTATTTAAACTATTGAACAGAAAATGGGGTTGAATCCGCGCCTGTAGGGCTAGAATCCGGGATTCCGCTTCGGCTTTGCTGCGTCGATCTAGGACCGTAATCAACATAAGTAATCTTACAACCAACAGGCCAATCAAAGTTGCAGCAAGCGCAACGCGAAGCCATCGATGCCAGTGAAATGCCCACAAATCATCACCGTACAATATATAGGTCGCAACGATATCAATGAGTGTCGCCACAACACCGATTAGGCCTACAATGAAAAATACAGCAACAATTGAAGATGAGCGGTTAATTTGATGTCTAAGAAGATACAAAAGTCCGGCACAGGATACGCTCAACCACTGAGCATACAGTGACCAGATTCCCAAGGAATCAAATGACAAATCCTTGTCAAACAACAGCCACACAATTAGCACAATGACTTGGGTGGCGACAACAATCACCATCAGCGTACTGTTTCGTAGCAAGTCTGGGACTACGGGTTTACTCAATTCACCGAGTCTAATAGCGATTTAAATTCGAGCCTGTCGCACATGCGCTATCCAAAATACCATAACGCATGCACGAAATAACTCTTACCATTCTCCCGTCTTTTGGCCGCGTGTATTCAACGTCAAATTTCCATCACCTGCCTGACCTCGTCCAGGCACTGGCGTTGCTGTCATCACGACGCATGTTCTGACCGTGGCACCCGCGCAAACTGCAGCATCAACGGTATACAAACCTTGTCCAGTAGGAGCTGGGTCCGCACTGAACCCAAGCTCCGTCATATCTAAGGTGTAACGACGATTACGATTAGCAAATCGTTCCTGCTCATAGGCGATCTCGGAAAGTTTGTCTTTCGCATCTGCTCGATTTGCACGAACTACATAGTCACGATAACTGGGAATCGCGATTGCAGCCAACAAACCTATAATGGCAACTACAACCAGTATCTCGATAAGCGTGAAACCTAAATTTTGCTTTTTCATCATCACATTCCGCTTTGTTTACCTAGTTAGATCGTCCACGTTCCCACCAAGCACGTTTTTCGGCCTTACCGAGTTTCAGGTTAGTGAGATCAAACTCTTCACCTTCAAATGGTTCTGTACCAATAATCACGATCGGCTTAAGTGATTCTTCACCAGTATCAGGGTCAGTTTCAAGCACATAAATTACCACAGGTTCCGCTGTTAATCCCGGTTTTACGAGTTCAGTTTTCTCTAATTCACCAGTGAGCAAATTAACCTCGTATGCATTTGAGGTACCTACGCCCGCAGAACAAGTTCCAGACTGTGCACCGGTGCCACCTGGATTACTTCGGTCCGCAGGCACATAGGAGACAGCAATCGCGCGGAAGTCACTAATCAGAGTCGGTGTAATCAGCTTCTCAGCAGTTTCAGTTACGTTGGCATAGAAACCGTATTTGTGATCACCCGTCAAATCGAGTGTCGTGCTCGAATTAACTTCGCCCAAATCAGACTGGCTTACGTCCATATCGATTGCGGAAGGTTGGCCCATCGCATTTTCAGCGTACAAGTAGACCGGCTCTTTATCAGTATCACCGTCCAAGCTGGCATCGAGGTCCTCGTCGTACAACGGCTCAAAAATATTTTGATCGTAGATGACATAGAGGCGGTTGCCAAAAGATTCAGCCTCCAGTGGTTTAGCCCGATACCCCGAGCCCGTGACTAAGGCGTATCGTGCTGGTGCGCCACTGGTATCCCGCGGCAATAAGGTGACATCCACCGGATTGAAGAATCGACGGTCAGCTGCATTTTCAGAGAGATCAGCGATCATACCACCAGACACTTTGCCTGCATTATTACTAGACGAGATTGAGTTGTCGCCAGTTGGGCTCGCTTTGAAGTCGATACGAAAAACCTGGCCAGCGATGTCGGTAAAGAACAGGATATCCGTTGCACCATCTTTGGTAACATCTAATGCAGTTGGCTTACTCGGAATACTGTGCGTCATTTCAGGAATCACGAGATCACGGTTCGCATCTTCAACCGTACTCCCAGCCATCCACAGTAAATCGCCATTGGCTGCATCGACGATATAAATCGCATTACCCAATACACTGCCACTTCGAGAAGTCGCTTTTACAGCAGGGTCATCATACGCTTCATCGTAGCCACCAGAGAAGATCACAACATCTTTCAGACCACAGGTGCCACCATCACAATAATTGATTTTGGCGACCACAGGCTCAGACCAAGTTTGCCCCAAACGGTCGAAATCACCAGAACCACCCTCAATAGTCCAGAGCTTTGCTACCGGCGTACCAGCCGATACCGCATTCGTGACGTCTACCGCGAATACTTTGTTACCACCGCGGCGCTGCCCGAAAAACAAGTGGGCTTTTGTGACGGCATTGGTAGTCGGATTACGGGTTACTGAAAAACTCATTTCACTATCCAAACCATAGACTTTGTCACTAGTTCGGTTGTAGTAATCACCAAAGTTTTCGAACAAATCCGCGTCAGGTACGTAAGCCCACGCTTCCGTGCCGCCCGGTACGCCACCACGATCTGAGCCAGTCACGGCATGCAACATACCTTGGTTAGAAGTGAAGAAAATAATGTCTCGTGGATCTGCGTCTGACGTGCCGTAACTCAACACATATGGCTGACTGTGAATATTGTCACCCACAAAATAGTTTGGTGCATCATCACCAGCGCCACCGTCATTATCGACATCGACACCAATAGTCCAGGCTGCGATATTCTCGATGTTGTCATCGCGGTCCCCACCCGCCCCAATTTCACCGATATCAATTCCAGCGTCTTCGACAACCTCTTCAATAAATCGCTCAACCGAGTCTTCATGATCGTTGTCTGTTAGCAAGGTCACGGTATTGTTATCACTGAGGCTGCCGTAAAGATCGCGATTGCGTCCACGCTCCTCAGCCATACCACCTTCAGTCACATTCGGGCCGTCTGCTTCAGCTGACCAAAAGCTTTGCGCTTCGTCTTTGAAAAAGCCCGTAGACTCTGAAATCGCATCATCGCCATTGGCATCCACAATCTTAGCGTCCGAGGTCACCTTGTACTTCTTCAGGTTACCATTCCAGCGCGCATTACTATTCGGTTTGAATACCACGTAGTAGATATCTTCACGGTTTTGCAACCGGTTAAACGCGTTAACGGTTACCGCCGGAGCCACAAAGGTGTCTGCATCCACTTCCTGAATTTGTCCTACGATCGTGCGGAAGGCATTTTCCAGCTGCAAAATATCGTTAGCACGGAAGTAACCGGAACCTGGCGCGGCACCTGGTGGTCGACCCGCGTCTGCTGCGTCACCTAGTACCGGCGTATCAATATTAAAGCCGATTGTGTAAGTATAGACTGGGTTATCACCACGTACTGTCGAACTCATGTCCGTGTTCGCCATGTAACCAGCGAGATCGTCTAGACAGCTAGTACCATTGCCGTTTTGATCGTCATTGTACGTATTTGCATTATCAAATCGGCAACTACCTGAGGTCATCAAATTACTGATAGCCGAGTCTGCAGCCTGGTCGAAAGTCGGTAAACCATCAGACAATAGAACAATATTGTTGTCCTGACACTCGTTCACGATCGGGCTTTTATATCGGATGGGCGAATTTCCTGGCGCATGCGCGTCATTATGGTCTCGCGTTTCACCGTACAAACGTGTGGCACCCGCAAAATAACGATAACCCTCGTACATGGTTTCCGCCAATGGCGTCCATCCACCTGGACTCATTGCCGCCACTTCATCCTTAAGCGCTTGGCGCACGGCTGGTGTATTGATGTTTTGCACGGCGCGCACAATGGTGCCACCGTCACGCCCATTCGATGGACCGGCGTAATAGCCATTATTGGTCGCATAGGTATTACTGTTGAAATTCATCAAACCAACATTAACGTCGTTAAAGCTGTCTAGGGCATTGGTCAGCGCCGACTTCATGATGGTCATTTTTCTGGCGCACTCATAACGTGTTCCATTTGCGTCCTGTAATATGTCACCCTCGTCATTACAATCGTTGACGCTGCCGCCAAACGTAACACCTTGATCTTCAAGTGACTCCATGTAGTCATGGAAATTCGCAGGAACAAGATAGACATTGTTCGTACCATTACCGAACGGCTCGCGTTCACTATAGGTACGATAATTTGGGTCACTACTATTACAGCCACCTCGGCAGTTCCCAGCGATCGACTGATTCGAGTACGTGGTGGAATGCACACCGCGGTCATCCTGACATTCAATGATTCGTGAGCTGTTAGCCTGAGTCTGGAGGTTACCAGTCCAGCGGTAACGCCAGCCACGATTATTCCGGTAATAACGCTCCCACTGCACCACTTTGTCGTAAAACAGAGGGTTGTCTGGATTGGCAGCCAACCAGTCTTTCTGCGCCTGACATTGGTTTTGTGTACCGGTTACGTATGCGCCGGTGTACTCCAGGTTCGAGTTGTAAACATAAATACGGTCATCAGGCGAGTTGCCATAGTCCTGCGTGCTATCGTACGAGTATGAATTTCCGCCCACAGCTTGCAAAACCATATCGTCCATACTCCCTGAGTTATCCAGGATGAAGAGAATATTGGGATTCAACGTTTCAGGACTGGTGCCAATCGTACCGCCCGCATCAAAGACATTTGAGTAGATTTCGATGTCTTCAGCATGGCTCGGTGCGCTGATAGTCAAGCAGCATGAGATAGCTGCATATTTCACGAAACGCATTATTTTCGATTCGGTGTTTAACGATTTTAATAACATGATGGTTTACTCCAACTTGGCGGCTAACGGATGAGCGGCAGATTAGTTTTGGCTGACTACGAACATTCGGATATAGCCGGGGCGCTGTACATTAACTTGCGCAATATCATCAACGAAGTTCTCGAGACCACGAATATCAATATACTGGCCGGTTTCTTTAATTCTCAGCTTGGTCTTTTCATCATAAATATAGTCTTGCCCACAATTCCGACACCCAAACTCGGTAACGCTACGAACACGCACCTTACCGGCTTTACCGTCTTCTGAAGCATTCGTCACTTCAACCCAGGCACCTTCATAAGTGTATGGTTTGAAGTCTTCTTCGGAGTACGCGCTAACACTAACTGACACCGCAATCAGCGAGGCAACCAAACAAGCTAGATTTTTCTTTGAGATAAACATAGTTAAGTGCTCCAAAGGCTTATTGTTTCAAGGTCTTGTATTCATAGACCTGGTGTTGGTTCGAGGCAATATTGGTATTCACCAGCTGAGCGTCTGATTCGACTTTAAGTTCGTTACAGGCGACTTTTTCTTCACCGGCTCCAAGCTGCTGCCCAAACACCAAACAGGTACCCCGATACCATGTCGCCACATCCGTATCGATGTAAGTGGCGGCAACAGTGGAACGTTTCGGCAGATAATCTGGTGATCCGGTACCAGCTTCGTCATAGACACGGTCACCAACATTGCCGTCAATTAGACGGATAATGTACGATGGCACACCATCCGAGATCTTACGCTCGTTAATAAAATCAATTTGCGCATCGATTTCGGCATAACTCGAGTTAAACGATTCGAGGCGGAACTGGTTGTTGCGTACCATCAATGCCTGACTTTGATTACCATTTGTTACTGCCAGCGCAACCACGGTTAATGCCATAAGGACAAAAATTGTAATCACTAATACGGCACCATTCTGCCCCTTGTGAGGTGCCGGCGCTTTTTGATGTTGGATACGAAAGTTCATTATGTTCCTACCTTATTCAGGGTGTTGGGAATCAACACGGTGGTTGAGTAAACTTGGCGAAGTTCACGATCGTTAAATGCGGAAGCCGGTGCGTCCAGCAAGCTATAGCTACGGTTCACCTGTTCTTCGCTGTCAAAGTTTTGATCAGAACTCGCACCACCATTGAGTAACATGGCAACTCGAATTGCACGCACATCGTTGGTATTGGCAGCGCCAAGGTTTGTGAACGACTGATAACGCTCAATAACCCCATCGTTATCTGAGTCAACGCCGTATTGGAACTGCAGACGATCAACACCATCCACTAGAGGAAGGGCGACTCCGACTGCCGTCTCTGTTTGTAAATTATAAGTTTGGCAGTAGAGTGAGCGTACGCCATCGCCATCAAGGTCACCACTCCAGAAAACGCTCGCCAGACGCAGTTCCGTACCTGCAGATACAGTTATTGGCTGGCTGTTACAACCAAATGCAGTAACCGCTGTGCCTGACTTGCTGGCGTCGACCATATAATCAATTGCGATGCGATCTGAGTTATTGTCCGTGGCATCATTAGCACCGTCTTTGGTGCAAACAACTGTTCCAGCATCACCGCTTGCTAATCCTGCCTCGCCAGCCGGACACTTGGTGTCTGCATAAACAACTGCCAAATCGTTGGCAAAATTATTGCTCGGATTCAAGCCTGCTAAACGAAAGTTCTGAGTTAAAACCTCCATTGCGAATCGCGCATTCTCTTGAATTAACGACTCATTCGTCTGAACTCGAAAGGTCCGCGACGAGGTTGTCATATAAGTGATTGTGACTGCAATGATGAACAAGCTAAGCACCAAACCAACGAGCAGCTCCACCATAGTAAAGCCAGAACTTTTGGCTTTTGTCATTACAATTCTCTGCATGTTAACGCCACCCATTTTATTCAAACCTCAGACAATAAGCGTCTAATCGTGTGTCGACATTCTCATCTTCACCACACAAGTTCGTCACCACATTGCGCGCTGACCCATCAGTATTCTGCTGGCCTGAAGCGGCTAATTCAGAATCAACACTGTTATTCGACGTTCGGTTTAACCACTCAAAGTACAGTCGGTATTCACTACCATTTTGCTCCAAGGCTACTTCTAGATTACGCAAACCTACAGAGCCAGTAACCGCATTACCATTGGGCACTAAGCCCGTAGTCGGCTCACAAAACACTGACCACAAATCCGCTTGCACAACCTGAGCGGCAGTGCAGGTTCCAACGTTAGTACCGTTTGTATCGTCACATCGAGTAGGCGCGGCTACAGGACACTGGTATTCACTTGTTGAATCAAGAACACCAATACCATTATCGTCATTGGCGTTATTTATCTGAGTGATATAAGTCGCGATCAACCCATTCGGATTGTCAATAGTCTTGGTTGCCTTGATTCGATCCACTAACTCCTGGGCTTTCCAAATTGCGATTGATCTCTGACGCGTATCATCACCACGCACCATCGATGTGGTCTGCATCGCGGCGATCCCTAAAGCGCCAACGGCAAACACAAACAAGGCTGTCATCGCCTCAATCAGGGTAGCCCCTTTTTGAAATTCTGACCTAGCAATTCGACTTTCTGCTTTTCTTACATACATCTCTTTTTTCAACTCCCTAGCTTAAGAACAGTTGATGACAGAGCCATCAGAATTATTGACGGTAGACGCGCGACCAGTCGCATTGAGCACTACACCTTTTGAATCAGCGGTGACGCCGGACTCTTTACACACTCCAAATACCAGCGAACCGCCGGTGGCTGATGCCGTGTTAAAACGTCCACTTGCATTAAAACTGACACAATCGTCGTTGTCAGTGTCATCTATAAATATCCCATCATCGGACAGTGCTACATCTCGAATAACTTCAGCCGGATTTCCTATTAACACGACCATCTGACCTGGCTGGACGTCGAAAGTATTGACTGTGACGACACTCGCAGTTTGATTCCAACACACATTAACTGTTGCTAAACGGCTCAAGGCCTCGGCTCTTGCAGTACTAAGCGTGACACTAATGATCTCAGCTTGCGCGGACAGTCGTTGTCTTTCCACAAAACCCGCAAATGAGGGGGCTGCCATAGTGACAATGACGCCCAGTAAGGCGACTGCAACAAATAGTTCAATGATGGTAAAACCTGCTTGCCTAAAGGTTTTCATAATTAAGTCTTCTCCGAGAGAATTGCCGCCAGATAGACGGCAAAACTAATAATTCACGCGCAGTCTAAACATAGCGCGATGACACACCCAGTACCAGCGTGATAAGACAAGAGGTCATATTCTGACGACAAACGGTCAATTCCATGTCATTCGCCACCTAAAGCGAGAGGAACATCTTCGACTCAGCCAGTCCTTGGCCGTCCGATCTGTAAATGCGCTTGGGGTTAAATCAAACCGTTTTGCCCACTCGCAGCTCAATCGGTAACGAAAACGACACGTTTTCGATTGGGCCATTGGCCTCATTTACGACCGTGCCACCCCAGTGCTTGATTTGGTCGATCACTTGTTTCACCAGAATTTCCGGCGCGGAAGCACCGGCGGTGACACCAACAATATCGACGCCATCGAACCAACTGCGCTCGATTTGTGCCGGATCATCGACCAGGTATGACGGCACGCCGATATTTTGTGACAATTCGGCCAAACGGTTAGAGTTCGAACTATTCGGGGAACCCACTACGATCACCACGTCTGCATCGCGAGACAAGGCTCGCACCGCATCCTGACGGTTTTGCGTGGCATAACAAATATCATCTTTCCGCGGCCCCTGGATGTTTGGGAAGCGTGCTTTCAGTGCGTCGATTACTTTACGCGTATCGTCCACCGACAGCGTGGTTTGCGTGACGTAAGCGAGGTTTTCAGGGTCGTTAACTTGCAATGCTTGAACGTCGGCAGGTTCCTCGATTAAGTGCATACCTGAATCAGCCTGCCCCATCGTACCTTCCACTTCCGGGTGACCGGCATGTCCGATTAACACAATCTCGGTACCGCGATCACGATAC
>JAUHZM010000109.1 GCA_030426005.1 Gammaproteobacteria bacterium | reverse complement strand
GTCTTAACACCGCCAAGCTCCGACAATACCCGCATACCGCGGCTGTAGCTTGCCACCAGCGTGCCTTCGGTGGTCGCCATCGGAATGTAAAAGTCGCCCTCGGCATGCTGACCATTAATCCGCAGTGGACCGGCCAGACCAATTGGCACCTGTGCCACGCCGATGTAGTTTTCAATATTGCCAGCAAGACTCTCTAGCCCTAGTGAAGCATGCCCAACGTGATCAAGTGAAACCTGAGTCTGATCATGCACGAATTGCTGCCGTTCGGCGACCGCTTCGGGCGTATAGTTATTCGCCTGGCGTGGAATTTTGGGTGCCGAACTAGAGCTCTTAGGATTATTGTCGCTCATTTTTGCTCTCTGATTGGTTTTCGTGGTGGATTAGGTTAACAGAGCAATTCAAGTGACGGTAGCGATGAATGGGTGATTTTGAGCCACATTCATGGTGTGAATAATAGTCACAAAAAAGCCCCACACCAAACCGGCATGGGGCTTTTCGAGTGAGCCTAGACTGCTCTGGTCAACTAAAACGCAGCGTTCACGCCGAGCATCAGAATTTCTGAGTCTGCAGAGGCGTCACTGGCTGGAATGTCTGGTCGGCCTGGCACGTGTCCACCAGTCAGGAAGTTCAGCGGCGCATAGCCTTCAACCTTGATCAGCTCGCCGAACAATTTCACACTCGGTGCTAAACGTGTGGCGATACCCAGAACCCATTGGTTTTGGCGTTCCCATTCTGCACCGGCAGGACCGGCTTCAAAATTACTAAACTCAAAAGAATAGGCGGTCGGTTTGCCGAACAGTTCGTTGCGGTACTGAACACCGACATCCATGCTGGTTACCTTGCTAGCCGCAAACTGAGGAATGACAGGGTTGAATGTGCCTGGCCATTCGTCTTCAGTCTTGGCGAATTCAGCCTTAACTGTCCAGTCTGGCGAATTCCAGCGTGCGTAGATATCGTACGCGCCGTTTGGTTCTTCACACAACGCAAAGTGTGTAATCGGGAAACCTTGGCAATAGGCGGTACCACGTTGGTAAGACGCACCGAGTAACAGGCTTTGATCAGAACCCGCACCAAACTCATAGCTCGCATCTAATGCGTAGTTATTGAGCTTGCTTGGCACGGCTGTACCGTCGACCGGTGTATTTGCTGAACGGAATTGAGAACCACCTTGGATGGCCATGGCGGCTAGGTTTAAACCGTCTTTCTGGTAACCAAATGTGGCACCGTTCGCTAGACCACCGAAGGCGTGCCAAACCGTCGACGCAGTGAATGGATTCACTGTGTCAGTCAAACCAAATGGCACGGCCATTTTACCGATACTGGCATACAGTGGGGACTCATCGAGGTTTCCGAACAATACGTAGGCACGACGCACTTGAGTCTGATTACGGGTTAATGCGGTATTGGTGCCAGCCCCAAAGCTTTGCTCAGGGTCAAACAACAGTTCCGCAGACGCTGTTACCCAGTCTCCCATCGTGGCAGTGAAACCAAGCTGTGCTGAATGAATCGTCGCCTCGGAGACGGTAGTGCCAACCTGATTGTTAGAGGTTGGGTGACGCATTAGGTAACCAAACAGGTTTGGTTCATTTGAACTTTGATAGTTCGCAATCGCGGTCACTGCACCTTGTAGGTTAACCACACTTTTCGCTAGCTCGCCGGATTGGCGTTTATCCAATAAGAATAATTGTTTGCGATTGATGTTGGTGGTTGGGTCCAGAAAATCGTAGCCGAATTCCGGATTGTATTGAACCAGTTCTTGAGCGCCTTCGGGTTCCAATTTCGGCGCTTCTGCAACCATTTCAGCCGGCGCTTCAACGCCTACTTTAGCTGCAAGCGCGTCGTATTTCTCACGCAGTTCCTGATTCTCTTTTTCTAAACGCTCCAAACGCTCAAGGACCTGAGACAAGTCTACGTCCTGCGCTTGTGCATTGGATGCCATCAGTGAAACACCGATGAGCATCGCGACAAAGCATCGATTAATTTTCATCTTTCAACCTTCAATTTTTGTAAATTATTATTAGCTACCCCATGAGGTCTGCAACCCTGCATTCCCCTAGGAACCATAGTAGTGTGGGCTATCATCGAACGCAACACACCATGTGTGCAATCCGACCATGGTCTCAATGTGTCGGAATGGCGTGTAAGCTTCAATCCTTAATTTGAGTGATCAGCGTTTCCACGAGTTCGTTAGGCCAAACCTTGGCCAAAGATTGCAGCGCGGAGAGCAAAGATTTGGAGTCCGAATACTGCAGATTTAAATGTCCAACTTTGCGCCCCGGGCGTGCGGACTTGCGGTAGTCATACAGGGAAAACGGCTCGGGTGCCGCTGTGAGCGTCGCTGGTATTTCCCCGAGGATATTGAGCATCAGGGTGTGCTTTTGCGTCTGTGTCGGCCCGAGTTCTTGGCCCGTTATGGCACGCATGTGGTTTTCGAACTGGGACGTGACGTCGCTGTCCATTGTCCAGTGGCCACTGTTGTGCACGCGTGGCGCCAATTCATTCACCAGCAAGCCGTCGGCAGTTTGGAAGCACTCCATGGCCATCACGCCTTGATAATCAAGGTGTTCCATCAACTTGGTTAGATTGGCTTCCGCTTGTTGCAAAATTTTGTCAGAAAAGTTGGCCGCTGGCGCAAAGGAAGCGATCAGAATGCCACCAATATGGATGTTCTCGGCAGGCGGATAAAATCGAATTTCACCTGCTGGTGTGCGCACACCGATCAGTGATATTTCGCGTATAAAGTCGATTTTTTTCTCAACCAGTAATGGCAGAGTCAGGGTGGATTGATCGAATGATTCCCATTCTTCGGCAGAATCCACAACCCATTGCCCTTTGCCGTCATAACCTTCTGACAAGGTTTTCAGCACTAACGGAAATCCGATTTTTTCGACCGCGGATGAGAGCTCATTGAACTCGCGTGCCACAGTGTGCGGCGCGGTTGGAATGTCGAGGTGGTCTAACAGTTGACGCTCGTGTTCACGATTCTGGCAGGCAACTACGCAGGCTGTGTTTGGGCGTACTGGATAAGATTCACTCAGCAAGCTGAGTAAACTACTGGCCGTATTCTCAGTTTCGACAGTGACTGCCGCGACGTCAGGTAGGGAAGCCATACACTCGCGTGCTTCGTCATCTGAGTCGTGTCGGCGCACCTTACCCAACCCCGCAACCGGATCGGCTGAGACACCGTGTTGAACCACAAACGTTGAGGAAATGCCGATTTCGTTCCCAGCTTCAGCGAGCATTTTGGCCAGTTGGCCGCTGCCCAGAATCACCACAGACATGATTGCTATTCCACGTTGGTCGGTACCGACTCAGTTTGTTTTGCCCGCCAGGCTTTGATTCGGTCACGTAGCTCTTTATCGGAACCGGCCAGGATTTGTGCCGCCATCAGTCCCGCATTGAACGCGCCAGAGGTGCCGATAGCTTGTGTAGCGACGGCCACACCTTTTGGCATTTGCACAATTGATAACAAGCTGTCTAAGCCATTTAAACTGGCGGATTTGACCGGTACGCCAACCACTGGAATCCACGTCATCGCTGCGGTCATGCCGGGCAAATGGGCGGCACCACCGGCACCAGCAATAATGACTTCCACACCGTTCGCTTCGGCGTTTTCAGCGAACTCCACGAGTCGCTGGGGCGTGCGGTGAGCAGACACCACGCTGCATTCATAGGCCACACCTAAATCGTCCAACGGTTTGGTGGCGAGCTGCATAGTCGGCCAGTCAGACTGGGAGCCCATAATGATGTGTACTTTAGCCATAGTTCAGGTGGTTGCCCTTAAACGGGTGAGTCGTATAAAAGGCCGTATATGATAGTCAACTACGCGCGTAAAGACTACCGCTTGAGCACAGACTCTGAGAATAAGTTCGAATCTTAAAGCTGCGCGTTTTTCGGCTTCTCGAAGAACACATAGGGCGTCGAATAATCACTGAACTCGAAGTACACTTTGCGTTCACCGGGATCTACTTGTCCGTTGAGATTTAGGTCGAGAATGCCGTAGCCAAATCGGTAGGGGCGGGCGTCGCTTCCGCGCGTGGAAACGGCCGTGGATAATTTGTCGATTTCAAGAAAGCGTCGTACCAGGCGATCACCTGCATAGATTTCGAGCACGCCATCGGTACCGGTCCAGTTTTGCACTGCGCGGCCAAATTTATTCTGGGTTTCCTGTGTGCAGGACGAGACGAGCAACAGGGTGAGTAAAATCAAAGAAAGTCGTTTCATAGTCGAGTCACCGTGCGTGTTGGCGTAAGTTAAAAGTGGATGCGTACTGCGAGTTTGGCAAAGCCGGTTTCGATTGTGCCAGTACATCGGCACTGATAGGATACCGCGATGGATACTTCAAATGCACTTATAACAAACGATGCTGTCGTGCTCGGCTTGCTACTAGGGATTCTCGCCCTAGTGTTCCGTACCTCAAACAGCACACACCCTAAACTCGTCAAATTCTACAGCATCGTGCCCATGTTGCTGCTGTGCTATTTCATTCCGTCCTTATTGAATACGTTCAATATTGTCGATGGTGAGCACTCTCAGCTTTATTACGTGGCGTCACGCTATCTGCTGCCAGCTTGTTTGATCTTGCTGACTCTGAGCGTGGATCTAAAAGAAATCGCGCACTTGGGGTATAAGCCATTAGCGATGTTCTTGACAGGTACCGTTGGTGTCATCATTGGCGGACCGCTGGCGATCCTGATCGTGTCTTTTTTCAGCCCAGATCTAGTTGGTGGCGCCGGGCCGGAAGCGGTTTGGCGTGGCATGACCACGGTCGCGGGGAGCTGGATTGGCGGTGGCGCGAACCAGGCCGCGATGTATGAAATTTTCAATCCGTCCAACACCTTGTTCGGCATCATGATCACCGTGGACATCATCGTGGCGGAAGTCTGGATGGCATTCTTATTGATTGGTATTCAGCGCAAAGAGCAGCTTGATCGGTTTTTTAAAGCAGACTCCAGTTCTGTCAAACGCTTGCAAGACAAGATGGAAGCGTATGGCCAAAGTATTGCGCGCAACCCATCAACCACTGACCTGATGGTGATGGCTGGCATTGCGTTTGGTGCGACTGCATTTGCGCATTTCGGGGCCGATTTGATTGCGCCTTATTTGGAGGCCCATGCCCCGGGTTTGGCGAAATTTAGTCTGACCTCCAAATTTTTCTGGCTGATTGTGATTGCAACAACCATTGGTGTGGTCCTGTCATTTACGCGTGCGCGTAGTTATGAAGGCGCTGGTGCGTCTAAGATCGGCACGATCTTTATTTTCTTACTGGTCGCGACGATCGGTATGAAAATGGACATTCGCACCCTAGCGGATCATCCTGGTCTATTCCTGGTTGGCGGCATCTGGATGCTGATTCATGTGGTGCTGCTGGTCGTGGTCGGGCTGATGATTCGCGCACCGTATTTCTTTCTTGCCATCGGCAGTAAGGCGAATATTGGCGGTGCGGCTTCTGCGCCAGTATTAGCGGCAGCGTTTCATCCTGCACTGGCTCCGGTTGGTGTGTTGCTGGCGGTGTTTGGCTATGTGCTAGGCACTTATGGGGCTTGGTTGTGCGGTTTGATAATGCAAGCTGTGGCGCCGGTTTAAGGTCTGTTAACCGTTAGTTCGACCGGGTAATTTCGATGGCCGATGACAACAGAGACGCCCTACAGGCGTTAAGCCTAGGTAAGCCAACGGAGTACGTATCCACGTATGCACCAGAGCTATTGCAGCCGGTGCCGCGTAGCTTGAATCGTACACCACTTGGAATCACGCACGCGTTGCCGTTTGCTGGTCACGACGTGTGGCAGGCATTTGAGCTGTCGTGGTTAAACCCGCGCGGTAAACCCATGGTAGCGCTGGCACAGGTGATCTTCGATGCCAACTCGACCAATATCGTAGAGTCCAAATCCTTCAAGCTTTATCTAAATAGTTTTAACCAGAGCACCTTTGCGTCTGAGTCTGAGGTCGCGCAGGTTATGGAGCGCGATCTGGCAGCCGTGGTTGAGGGTTCAGTGCAGATCCGCTTGCTGCCAGCGCATCATGCTAATGCGTTTGCGATTCAAGCACTCCCGGGGGCGTGTTTGGATGAGCTGGATATTGAGGTGCAGACCTACACGGTGGACACCGAGTTGCTCAAGTTGTCGGATCACGCTGCCACGGTTGCGGAGACCGTGCACAGTCACCTTTTGAAATCGAACTGCCTTATCACCAATCAGCCTGATTGGGCCAGTGTGATCATCAAGTATGACGGACCGCAAATTGACCACGCAGCACTACTGCGTTACCTAATCTCGTTCCGTCAGCATAATGAGTTTCATGAGCAGTGCGTGGAGCGGATCTTTGTCGACATGATGCATCGTTGCGCGCCGACGCAGCTTGCTGTTCAGGCTTTATACACCCGTCGCGGTGGTCTCGACATCAGCCCAATGCGCTATACACCGGGCTACTCACCGTTGCCACATCTGCGTACGGTACGTCAGTGAGTATGTTCGCTCACTGTACGCAGATTGGCATCGGACCAGAGTGGTAAGTGGGCTGGCAAGGTAAGGTCCATTTTGATCACTGTCTGATGTTGTATCGAGGTGCAGCAGGCGACAACACCTTACACCGGCATGCCTCGGTGCAGATTTGTCAGTCTGACACACCCTTGTCAATGATGGACGCCGATGGCAATACCATTCGAGGGCGCGCCTTGCTCGTTCGCCCGGATGTGCCACACCAACTTCTACCCATGGCTACACTAACTCTACTGCTGATCGAACCTCAGTCTGCATTAGGGCAAGCTTGGCTACGCCAAGCCGGTGACGCAGACATCTGCCAACTGCCGGAGTCTGAGTACTTGGACTTGTCATTAAGCCTGCCTGAGTTGAATTCGCAATTACACCGAGCCACTACAGTTTACGCAGCGCAATTAGATCCGAGGCTGGTTCGCGCGCTGGATTATATACACGGGCAACCACTGAATGGCGCCGTGGCCCGCGCTGCAGAACACGCTGGCATTTCGGTTTCACGATTGCGCACCTTGGCTACTCAGCAGCTTGGAGTGCCGTTGTCTAAATGGGTGTTATGGCAGGCCATTCGTCTCTCGGCCCAAAGCGCACTCTCGATGAGTTTGGCGGAGGCGGCGTTGGCTGGTGGTTTCGCCGATCAAGCACACTTCACGCGCTCCGCTCGAAAATTGTTCGGGCTGACACCTACTGAGCTATTACGGGCAGCAGCCACATAGGCGATTGGTTCAAGACCTGCTGGGTTCGGTCTACTAAGCTTGCGTCTTATTCGATCACTTGAGGAACCAAGCATGCAAGCACAGACACAACAGGCCTTTACGCAGGAAATGGCCTTAGCGCGGCAGGCGTATCAAGCAAAGAGTTATGCTGTGAGTTTTGCGCGCCTTGAGCGTGCGCACATACTCGGGCAGCGCTACTTTTATCCGCATCTAATCACGCATGCCTGGATGCTTCGAGTGGGTTTGCGCACTCGTCGTTGGCGTGAGGTTTTTGGTCAATTATTGCGATTATTGGCGGTGGTGCCGGGCTTTCTGTTTGGCTGGGTTCCGATTGGGAACACCGGTGGAGCAAATGTGTCGGCATTACGGCCAATGCCGATTCCCGAGGACCTCAAAGCGGCGGTGCCTAACCAGCATGCACGACCAGAACGACGGGCCAGAGTACTCGCTTGGCTGGTAATCGGATTGTTACTGTTACTTGCTACGACGGTCTCGGTCTAACCCAGTTTGACTGGTTCGGCGGCGAAGGCGCGGATTTCTGGTGGCGACACTGACAGGCGAGCGACCTGATTAACGAATTCCGATGAAGCCGGGACTGAGAAGTGCGTTTTGAGGGCGTCCATGCTTTCCCATTCTTCAAAAAACACCACGCGGTTCGGGTTTTCGGCGTCAATCTGTGCGCTGTGGCTGATGCAGCCGGGCTCAGCACGGGAACGGTGCACGTGTTCTAAACTTAGGGTCAGAACTTGTTGTAGGTGTTCCTCGGTCGTTTCAATGCATCCCCAGACGACAATCATGTTGTTCTCCTTTGGTGTTGGTTTGCTGGCTCGAATGATGATGTAACAACACTCGAGCCAGACTGCTTATTCTTGTTCTTCAGTCGCGTCAGGGAAACGGAATTCCGCTTCGCTCTCGGCTGCGATATAGACCAATGCAGCGTACGCGGCTATGTTTTGTGCCAGCGCTTCCGGTTTGATTTTGTCCAAGGTGTCATCCGGCGTATGGTGTAGATCAAAATAATCAGTACCATTTTGGTCTAATCGCACCGTGGGCACGCCAGCGGCTGCCAATGGGATAATGTCTGGGCCGCCGCCTGGGGAGTTTGAGTCTCCGCGGACAATCCCAAGTCGCTCGATTTGTCGACCAATGCTGTCGATCACTGCGTTGGCGTCGGGGTTTACATTCGAGCGTAAGCGCCAGATTTTCTCCGCGCCGAAATCAGACTCGGTCGCGAGTACGTGGTTATCTAGTTCGTCGGCATGTTGTGCTGCGTACGCTTTGGCACCGAGCAAGCCTACTTCTTCAGCCCCGAATAACACCACACGAATGGTTCGACGAGGGCGATGTGGTAAGCGCGCAATGAGTTCCGCCGCGGCCGTGGTGATCGCGACGCCCGCGCCATCGTCCACCGCACCGGTACCAAGGTCCCAGCTATCTAGGTGACCACCGATTAAAACGATTTCGTCAGGTTTATCGCGGCCGACCAGATCAAAAACCACATTGCCGCTGGAAACGTCACCTTGCCAGTCAGACTCGGAGTGCAGAGACAGATGCATGGTCTTGTTCAGGTTATGCAGACGGCGTAGATGGTCCGCGTCCGGGTTGGAAACCGCAATGACCGGAATCTTGGCCCAGGTGTCGTTGTCTGAGCTCATCATGCCCGTGTGTGGAAACCGGTGTGAATCCGAACCAACAGATCGAATGACCAGCGCCAGTGCACCGCCACGTTGGGCGTGTTGCCAACCGATTCGGCGTTTCTGATTACTCGGTCCGTATCCTGCGCCAGTTTGACTTTTGACCATTGGTTCGCCGTCGATAAAGGCAATTTTGCCTTTCAATTCACCGTCGCTAATTTGTTGAATGTCGTG
>JAUHZM010000108.1 GCA_030426005.1 Gammaproteobacteria bacterium | reverse complement strand
CTCGTTTTAAGGACCAAAAAAATAAGCCCAAACTCAATGAGCCTGGGCTTAATTAAACTACTAAATCGTTGTTTATATTATGATAAATCTATAACTATTACTTATTGATTGAATCCAGCAAAGCTTGAGCATCGCTCACAACTGAAGAAGCAGTATCGCCGCTTGCGACCAACTCATCCAGAATCTTACGGGCGCCATCTTCATCACCTAGATCAACAAACACTTTAGCCAGCTCGAATTGCGTACGCGCTTCATCGTAATCCGGATCAATTTCCAGATCGCTTACCTCACGCACCTCGCCGACTGACTGCTCATCTGCATCGTCAAGATCGAGCGTCGCTTCCGCCGCCGGTGCTGGTGAGCTATCGAAGCTCAACAATTCATCGTCATCATCGTCCGCCTGATCGTCAATATCAATCAACGGGGCGCTGTCTTCTAATGCAGAGGAACTAAATTCGAGCATATCTGAAGAGTCAGCTGGATCGAGTTCGATGGCGTCAATTTCTACGTCATCCAACTCGCTTACTTCACTGCGGCCTTCATCAAAGTTGATCAACTGAACATCTTCATCTTCGGTCAAGGAATCTTCGACCATCAATGAATGGCCATCGACTTCATCTGCAGCGGCGCTGTCGCCGGCATCAATCAGCTCAGAGTCGAACGACAAAGTATCACTGTCTCCGGCATCTGCCACCACCAAATCGTCATCGTCTGCCGCTGACTCATCTGCGTCCGCTACCGCGTCAGCCAAACCGGCACTGGCGGCAGCTGTGCTCAAATCGTCAATCGACAAGTCAAACAATGGGTTGTCCGCAGACAGGTCTTTACCCATCTTAGTCACTTCTTCCCACATTTCAGGACTCACCAGCTCACGCTGTGAATAGAGCTCCTCTGCAACACGCTCAAAACCTTCAACATTTTTGGTTTTTTGGTACAAGCCTAACAACTTATGCTTAATATCCACGCGGTCTGGGTGGTTTGCGACACCGTCCAACAAGACTTCTTCAGCTTGCTCGTCACGACCGTAAGCGATGTACACATCTGCTTCAGCAACTGGGTCAACCTCATCCGCCTGCACCACAGCATCACTGTCGCTATACACGGTCAAGAATGATGTTTCTTTGTCGGCCACTGATTCTGCAACCGATGCCACTGATGCCGACATCGACGCGGACATGGAGCTTGAATCAGATTGCATGGTATCCAAGCTCTGCGAATTGCTTTCAATGGATAACATACTAATTTCGAATTCTTCATCTGCTTTGCGGCGACGAATAAAGAATAGTGCCAAACCAGCAGCGATCAAAGCGCCTAGACCGGCCAACACTTTCCACAACCAGCCGCCCGTCAATATCGACATAACCTTGTCCATAAATGACTGTGATTCCGGCTGCGCTACAGCTGGAATTGATGGCGCGGTTGTTTCTTCTGTTTCTTCAATGATTTCAGAGTCGGTTGCGTCTTCAAGAACACTCTCAAACTCATCACCAGAGGTTGAATCAGCCAACTCATCGATGCCTGACTCAGCATCCGATAGAAACTCATCCACTGCGTCTGATGCGCCTGAGCTCACCTCATCAGCAGTGTTTTCGACAGCGTCGCTGGTATCAGACAAGAACTCGTCAACCGCCGATTGTGAATCAGACTCGGTGGCAAGACCAAACTCATCCAGGTCGGTATTGGTATCACCTAAAAACTCATCGAGAACACTGTCTGTGTCGGTACTGGTGGATGCCACTTCCGGCTCTTCACTGACCGCTGTATTCTGCTCTGCCAGAGTCTGCTCGACCGCCGCCATCTCAGCACTCTCAACGTTCAGATTCATCAGACGGTTCATGTCTGCAAGTTGACCTTCAAGTGACGAAATACGTTCCGTAAGCTCTTGATTTTCAAGCTCACTGGATGCCAATGCCGTTTCTAACTGAGAGATTTCTTGACGCAGTGCCAGGACTTCGCCTTCACGGCTCCCCTGATCAGATGACACGAACTCAGCGGTATCGCGCGATGCGCCAACCTGAAAGCTCTCAGCGCTGCTACTGGATGATGAAGTGCTGGACGAGCCAAACACGTCATCGTTGTACGAGTATGAGTCCTGACCAACACTAATACTGTCAGAGCTACCCGATGGTGATAAAACACTTGGGTCCCAAGCAGCCACTTGGTCACTGAAGAATTCTTTTGCGGCCGCCGCATCCACAGCGCGGATCGCATCCAGATCGCCGATGTCCAGAACGGCACCTTGCATCAAACCATTGATATTGCCATTGATGAAAGCCGATGGATTTTCTTCAAATAGCACCTTCATGATCGAGTAAATACTCAGATCCGGAAACTGACGTTGTAGCTCCTGAGCGATCACACTTAAAGACTCACCACTGGCAACGGGGCCGTAACGGGCATCAGTACCTTCCGGGTAACTACTACTGGTAGACGATGATGTTGTCTCGGTATACGACTCATCTGCGCTGGAATCAGGCTCCGAATAAAAATCATCTTCGATTAATGGCTCTTCTTCACTGGCCACGTCCTCGACTGGCGGATCACTGACCGCAACCTCATCATACGAGACATCATCATCCAGGGATTCAACCTCCACACTGGACGATTCGTCGGCTGCATAAGATTGCTCTGTCCCCACAGCGCGTGGCTCAGAGAACGATCGTGGCGCCTCAGCCGCGTACACCGGCGGATCAATCAACGCTGTGTATTCGCGCAAAAAACTACCGCCTGACCAATCTACTCGAATCAGGAAGTGAATAAACGGCTCATTAATGACCACATCGTTACTGCGAACCCGTAACACCTTGCCGCCGGCAGCATCTTCCAACGCCAGGCTGATGTTCTGCATGTAGGCTGGGTAGTCGATGCCTAGTTTTTCAAAATCTTCCCGAGGTGCAATTTTTGCCGTCACAGTAGAGACGTCATCACTCGACGAGGTACGCAACTCAATGGTGCCATTGAGTGGTTGCTCGAGGTTTGATTGAACCTCTAACGCGCCCAACCCAAGGGCATTCGCAGTACTGGACGCCATAAGTAGCGCGGCAGAAATCCCCAGCTGCTTTAGTACTGAATTTGCTGTTTTGGTTTTATTGAAGGTCATTTTTCGGTCTGCCATAAAGCACTCCAATCTTTAAGATGCTACAGCCATATCGCTGCGACCCGTCTGGTTAGTTCTACGCATTAGGCTCATCAAAAAGAAGGTTTTTGTAATAGTTTTAGGTAGTTAGCAACGCATTGTAACAACTTACATCAGTTTTTAGCAAATCAATAGTGCATTCTGATCAAAAGTCGCTAATCGAAACCATTTTTTTAAAACAGTGCGTCTTAGGCCGCCCTGCCCGTTTAGCGACTTAAGTGCCTTAATTTGCTACAGATAATCGCGCACTAAACACTCCGCGATCTGTACACTGTTGGTTGCAGCGCCTTTGCGAACATTGTCAGCCACTACCCAAAGATTCAAGCCGCGCGGATGTGAAATATCCTCACGAATACGGCCAACGTAGACCGGGTCTTGACCGGCAGCATCAGTAACGGCAGTCGGGTATCCACCATCGACTCGCTCATCAATCACGACAATGCCGGGAAACGCTTTAAGAAGCTCAGTGGCTTTCTCTGCGCTAATTTTCTCTTTGGTTTCGATGTGCACAGCTTCTGAGTGGCCGTAGAAAACTGGCACGCGGACAGCCGTCGGGTTCACTTCGATACTGTCATCACCCATAATTTTTTTGGTTTCCCAAACCATTTTCATTTCTTCCTTGGTGTAGCCATTGTCAAGAAACACATCAATTTGAGGCAGCACATTGAACGCGATTTGTTTTGGGTAAACCTCAGTCTGAATCGACTTAGCATTCAACAGACTCGCCGTTTGCGAGGCCAACTCTTCCATCGCCGGCTTACCAGTTCCAGACACCGCCTGATAAGTACATACATTGATGCGCTCAATACCGACCGCATCATAAATTGGTTTCAACGCCACCAACATTTGGATCGTCGAACAATTGGGGTTCGCGATGATATTTGTGGCTTTATATTGTGCGATTGCTTCTGGGTTTACTTCTGGAACCACCAAAGGCTTGTCGTCGTCGTAACGGAAATGCGACGTGTTATCTACCACAATGCATCCAGCAGCGGCGGCTTTAGGGGCGTATTCAGCCGAGATGCTGCCGCCCGCTGAGAACAAACCAATATGCGCTTGCGAAAAATCAAATGTCGCCAAGTCCTGCACGCGAATGTTTTTACCGCGAAATGTGCGTGTCGAGCCAGCCGAACGCTCACTCGCCAGCAGATACAATGTATCAACCGGGAAATTGCGCTCCTCCAGTACTTCGATTAGTGTTTCACCAACAGCACCAGTGGCACCGACGATGGCAACATTAAAACGTTTTGACGAGTTTGAATTTACTGGATCACTCATGGGGCTATAGATCTCTCGATTAGATTTGGGTAGTCGCTAAAAACTGGCCATCACAGACATGCCTGTCGATGGCACACAATGTTCATTTGCAACGGGTTAAATTGACAGGCTCACAGGCAAGCGGTACTTTAGATTGTAGGGCGCTGCTGGGTAATCGAACCAACTCCACAATGCACACTAACGTGAGCATTGGCGCGATTTTAGCATGCATTCAATTAAGCAAAGAAGAGTAAATGAAGAAGGATTCCGCACCAAATTCAGAAAATTCCACAGGCACACTCTCGTTCCTGGAATTCTGGCTGGTCGCGGCGCAGGAGCTTGGTGACGCGAGACTAAAAATTAACCCGCTCGCTAAATCGGTCAAACACCTTTTAGCCGCCAACAGCGATCATCGTGAGTTCCTGTCAGCGATTGTGCAGCAAAGCTATCAACGGAGTCGATGCCAGCATTTACGCGATGCGATTAATCTGAATACCGTACTGGACATACTGGGTGAAACAGCCTATTCCCTAAAGGGGCAACAAGCGGACGACTTACTGGACATTGAGTTACTGGAAGAGCTGGCCTGGATTATTAGTCAGCGTTACCTACAGCATATCGACATGCCACCCTGCCCTAAGCCAGATTACGTAGGCAAAACTGACGCCAAGGTAGTGTCACTCGATAAGGTAAAGATCGTACAGGCAAATCGCCGCCTGTAACTCAGTTCTTCGCAGAAGGTTGAGCTTTCGACCGTTAGCAAGCATTCATCGCTACGCCAACAATTGATTGAGATAGTCCTCATCCTCAATACGCACATCCAATTCAGCCGCCTTTGCGGCCTTACTCCCAGCATCTGCGCCAGCAATCACCAGCGTGGTGTTCTTCGACACACTGCCGGTCACCTTGGCACCTAGCGCTTGAAGGCGTTTCTTGGCTTCGGTTCGGCCCATGCCACTCAACGCCCCAGTTAATACAATGATCTCACCAGCAAGCGGCAGCTGAGCCACATCCTCGGGCTTCTGCGCCGCAACGACTTCGTACGTAACGCCACGGTCATGCAACTGAGCAATCACGCTCAGATTACTGGCATCGTGGAAAAAATCGACGATATTCTTGGCCACCACAGGCCCGATATCCGGCAGCGCCTCCAATGCGTCTTGAGTCGCCGACTTCAACGCATCCATGGCACCAAAATGCGCGGCCAGTTGGTCGGCCGTCGTTTCGCCAACCTGCGGGATTCCCAGGGCGTATAATAAGCGCGCAAATTCGGTTAGCTTACTCTTTTCAATCGCCGCGATTAAATTTTGCGCCGACTTCTCGGCAAACCCCTCAAGGGCCAAAACCTGCTCAAACGTTAAAACATACAAATCGGCCACGGTTGATACCAATCCTTGCTCCACAAGCGCATCTACAATTTTGTCGCCCATGCCGTCGATATCCATAGCCTTACGCGACACAAAATGTTTGATGCTTTGTCGAACTTGAGCACCACACGTCAAACCACCGGAGCATCGCGCAATGATGCCGTCGCCTTCGGTCACCACATCGGAACCACAGACCGGGCAGTGCGTCGGGAAATCATACGGCGTTGCTGAACTCGGCCGCGCCTCCAGGTTGACGCCAACAATCTGCGGAATCACATCGCCCGCCCGACGTACAATGACGGTATCGCCAACACGAATATCGAGGCGTGCGATCTCAGCCTTATTATGCAAGGTCACATTGGATACGGTGACTCCACCAACAAACACTGGCTCCAATCGGGCCACCGGTGTGATCGCCCCCGTGCGACCGACCTGTACATCAATGTCATTAACCTGTGTGGTCTTTTCCTGAGCAGGAAACTTGTGTGCCAACGCCCAACGCGGCGCTTTGGCGATGAAGCCTGCTGCGCGCTGCCAATCAAGACGGTTGACCTTGTACACAATGCCGTCGATTTCATAGTCGAGTCGCGCACGTTTAGCACCCATGTCACGGTAATACTGAAGGCAAGCTTCAACCCCATTGACCACCTGCAACAACGGGCAAACCGGAAATCCCAAGGCCGCCAATTTTTCCAGGGTCTGGCTATGTGTGTCCGCGAACGCTGAATCGGAATTCACGCCGGTTGAATAGATAAAGATGTCTAACGGACGACCGGCGGTAATTTTACTGTCGAGCTGCCGCAAGCTACCTGCTGCTGCATTCCGTGGATTGACAAAGACTTTCTTTCCACTCTCAGCCTGTGCTTGATTTAGCTCGTCAAAGCCCGCCAATCTCATAAAAACCTCACCACGCACTTCCAACCTTGCGGGGGCACCTTCAGGCAGTTTCAGCGGAACGGAGCGAATGGTTTTCACGTTCTGAGTGATGTCTTCGCCAACGCGCCCATCGCCACGGGTAGCTGCGTGAGTGAGCACGCCATCCACGTACAAAATACTCACGGCAAGGCCATCAAGCTTGGGCTCAGCCACATACTCAATCACCGTGTTTTCACTGAGGCCGATTTCTTTGTGTAAGCGCGCGTCAAACTCTTGGATATCGCTGTCCTCAAACCCATTACTCAAGGACAACATAGGCAGCTCGTGTGTGATCTGCGAGAACTCGGCCAAGGGTTCTGCACCAACCCGCTGACTCGGTGAATCCGGACTCAGCAACTCCGGAAACTCAGCCTCCAGCGTTAACAACTCCTGCATCAACGCATCGTAATCGTGATCTGAAATCTGTGGCGCATCCTGTGTGTAATACAGTCGGCTATGATGATTAATCTCCCGCACCAACTCGGCATGCCGTGCGGTGGCCTTCGTCAAGTCAGACATACACTTCCTCGGGGGCTAAAAAAGTTTTTTGGAGACCGCGTCGCCGGGGATCAATCCGTCTTGTTGCATACTGAATGCGATATCAGAAACCTGCTGCATCAGCGTGGAGTAGGAACGTTGCGTCATCACTTTGCCAGCGCGATCAACCACCTTACCATCCAGCCAGGTTGCCAGACTGTTTGCATCTTTGACCATCGATTCAAACACTCGTTCTGGGTCAACGGTGGTTGGCACATTCATATACACCACCAAATCGTGTACCGGTGCAGCATTACTCATAGTAATCCCAAACTGGCCGGTGCCATCAGTACAGGCAAGCCGATACAACACAGTCAGGTTCGATTTGTGCCCCTCGGTTTTCATAAAAATGCCGTTTTTGTCAGTCGACATCATCAGGTCACGAGCACAGCTCTCAATGTCGGCCATACGAAATCCAGTTTTGGCGCGTGGCACCACGTTCAATACGGCCATCGAGTCATAACGTCGACCCAACTTGTCCAACGCCGCCGCTTGTGACAGTGCGTCATCGAGGTCCATTGAGAATTCAAATGGTGCATCATACGAATTGGTGAATTCCAACACCATTTGCTGAAAATCATGCAGTTCTTTCTTAGACATCGCGCCTTCGCGGTCCGCCAGCTGAATCGATACGCCAAGCTCGGTGAATCGGGCTGAAGGCAGTTCGAATTCGATATCCCGCCACATATCCGTCAGCTCATTCAACCCATAGATGTGCACTTTGCGATGAAACTTGAAGTCGTGTTTGCGGAACAATGCAAGCAACCCCTGTTGCTCGATGGGGTCTGGGTTTTTGATCCGTGCCACCAAGTCAGTCACCATGCTCGAGGTCTGTGGATCAGTCCGCGGTTTGGCCAATTCTGCACCAGTCTGGCTGGCGGCACCGACGGTGTTTGAAGACGCTTGTTGCTTGGCCTCACGCAGGCTGGGTTCACGTACTTGCGGTGGTTCAGGGACCGGCTGCTGGCTGCTACTGGGCTTGGTGAGGCTTGGTTCCTTATGCACTGGCTTTGCGGTCGAGTTACGATCTTCGACACTCGCCTGCGATTGCGACGGGACACTCTCAACAGGCTGCTCAGGCACTGCAACCAATTCCTCGTCAGCACCTGACGAACCTACCTTAGTCTCGTTGTGATCTGCTGGAGTAGCTGTTTTGGACTCGTCGGCGGTGTCAGATTTAATTTTAGCGAACAGTGGATCGACGTAATCAGATTTGCTGTCGACCTGAGCACGATTCTTTTGCCAATAAGAATAACCAACAATCCCTAAAAACAGGACTGCGCCAACCAGAAAAAATATCAGATACAAGTCAGCCACTACTGCGCCGCCATTGCCGCTGCTTCGGCAACATCCACCGCAACCAATCGGGAGACGCCGGGTTCAGCCATGGTCACACCAACCAAGATATCAGCAACCTCCATGGTAATTTTATTGTGCGTAATAAACAGCAACTGGGTTTTCTCACCTAGCTGCTTTAATACGCCAGCGTAACGCTCAACGTTGGCGTCATCCATTGGTGCATCGACCTCATCCAAAACGCAGAATGGTGCCGGATTTAACTCAAAGAACGCAAACAAAAGCGAAACTGCGGTCAACGCCTTCTCACCACCCGATAACAAGTGAATTGTGCTATTACGCTTGCCCGGTGGTCGCGCCATGATTTGCACGCCGGTGTCTAATAAATCCTCTCCGGTTAACTTCTTGCTTTTCGTACTAGGATAAAGCTATAATCAGCTAAAGAAATGCAGTCGCCACTCACGGGAACTCACCATACTTTAAAGGTTTTTGTCTAGTATGAAAAGCCCTCCAGAGTCTTCAGACAAGGTGGGGTTCCTATTGCGTTTAGACATGTCAACACTTCTCAG